>JBEKJD010000194.1:0-7580 GCA_050011415.1 Dissulfurispiraceae bacterium
CTCATTTTGGCTGACCGCCCGCATAATATCAGGAACCAATCTGTCCTCTGCCCAATCACCGCCGCCGATTACATTGCCTGCCCTTGCGCTGGACAGAAGGACCGAAGGTGAGAAGGTGTGAAGGTGTGAAGGTGTGAAGAAAGAGCGGCGGTAACAATTAGTCACAAGCTCGGCGCAGCCTTTGGACGCGCTGTAAGGGTCGTAGCCTCCCATTGGGTCGTTCTCGCAATAACCCTGTGCGCATTCTCTGTTTTCATAGCATTTGTCACTGGTAATGTTTACAATCGCCTTTACAGACTCTGTTTGCCTGCACGCCTCGAATACATTTATAGTTCCCATAACATTCGTCTCAAACGTCTCAACCGGATTTTTATATGAATACCTTACAAGAGGTTGAGCGGCAAGGTGAAACACAATCTCCGGCTTATATGTCTGAAAGGTCTCGTTGAGTTTGGCAGCGTCGCGTATATCTCCGATGACTGAAACAACGTCCCGAAGGTGAGAAGGTGAGAAGGTGAGAAGGTGAGAAGAGGAAAGTAAATCGAAATGACTGGGATTAGTCGGAGGATTAAGGGAATAACCGATTACATTTGCACCAAGCTCCTTGAGCCACAATGCGAGCCATGAGCCCTTAAAGCCTGTATGGCCGGTTATCAGGACGGTCCTGTTATTGTAAACTTCTCCGAACAGTCGCATCTTTATCAGTCCGAAGGTGTGAAGGTGTGAGGGTGCGAAGATGTGAAACAAAAAGAGTCGGCTTTCATTTCCATATTATTCAACATAGCTAATATATGCTCATATCTTTGATCAAGTTCATCAAACTTCTTTTGATCGATATAATTACACGAAACACTAAACTCCAGCCATGTTTGCGATTCAGATGCCTCTTGCATTGCATCCGATAATTTATTTTTGAACACAGCTTTATATCGCCTTTTTCGCCATGCTTCCGCAAGATTCGAACAAACAGATCTTGACGAACGCCTTATTTGATCTACGAGAGAATATTTTTCTTCTTGCGGGAAGCCATTTGTAATCTGCCAAATGTCCATTGCTGCATCAAACGCTATCTTATATACATCCAAATCCCTAACTCTTTTTATTTTCTGAACAGTGCCCAACTTCTCATCTTCTCAACTGCTCACCTTCGTTTTTTCTCTCATCTTCACACCCCCACACCTTCTCACCTTCGGTTCTAGTCTTTCCACGCCTTCCACGGCGCGTTTCCGGAGTTCCAGAGGTTTTCAAACTCTGTCTTATCACGAAGGGTATCCATGCATTTCCAGAACCCATCATGTCTGTAGGCAGAGAGCTGCCCGCTCTTTGCGAGATTTTCGAGCGGCTCCCTTTCCCAGATAATCTCATCCCCGGATATATACTCAAACACGTCCGGCTCCAGAACAAAAAAACCGCCGTTTACCCAGGAGCGGTCGCCCCTCGGCTTTTCCATAAAAGAGTGCACTGCGTCATCATCGGCAATATCCAGCGCTCCATACCTGCCTAATGGCTGGACAGATGAAATAGTTGCATGTCTGCCATGATTTTTATGGAATNNCCAGGAGACTGTGTATATTTATGTCCGCAACTCCGTCACCATAGGTGAGCATAAAGGTTTCACTGCCGATAAACTTCTGCACCCTCTTTATCCTTCCGCCTGTCATAGTGTTCAGGCCCGTATCCAACAGGGTAATCTTCCAGGGCTCCGCCTTGCAGTTGTGGACTTCCATTTTATTTGTGCTCAAATCTATGGTCGTATCTGACTGATGAAGAAAATAGTTGGCGAAATATTCCTTTATTACATACCCTTTATAGCCGAGACAGATGATGAAATCATTGAAACCATAATAGGAATAAATCTTCATGATATGCCAGAGGATAGGCTTTCCGCCTATCTCGACCATCGGCTTGGGTTTCAGATCGGTCTCTTCGCTCAGACGCGTGCCGAGCCCTCCAGCAAGGATGACGACCTTCATCTTTAAAGGACCGAAGGTGAGAACGTGAGAAGGTGTGAGGGTGAGCAAAAAGCCGTGTGCAATGACTTCACACCTTCACACCTTCTCACGTTCTCACCTTCGATCCTTTTCGCCTTTCTCTCACCTTCACACCCTCTCACGTTCTCACCTTCGGTCTTTTCATTTTCCCGCCTTCGGGGCATTCGGCGCCGCTCTCCGGGCCTCTTCCTGGGCAATGCCGTTCTGCATGTTATTTATATCCGCTTGCCTGTTTACGTAAAGGGTGCTCACATTTGTTTCATATATCTGAAGGATCTCTCTGCCGAAAGTCGGGCCCAAATGCGTATAGAAGTTGAACAATGTCCTGAGTATGCCCGGATTGTTAAGGTCTCTGAATCTGTTGGTGCTCACATCCTGTGCAAGGGCCTCCCTGGATAGCGATGGGATTATCGATTGCTTAACGATCACAAGGGCATTCTCGCCTATAAAAGCAATCCTCCAGTCGGCCTTCAAAAGCCACTGGATCATCTGAGTGTCATAGTAAGCCACCAGTGCAACCTCAAAGGGGAACCTCTTCGTATATTGCTCCAGGCCTTTTGAATCCTTGGCTTCCTCGGGTGTGGGCATGAAGTTTCTCATATACCCGCCATACCGAGGGTCAATAAAGACCTTATAATCCGGATAAAGCGCCCAGAGCATATAGCCTCCGCTCAGGTAGTCATTCCATATATTGCCGCGTGGATGGGCCTTCTTTATGTACTCCACTTCCTTGACAGGATAGCTTTCCTCCCAGTTGGTCCCAAACCATGCAAGCGAGTCATAATCAGTAAATGCAAAACTGAGGATTTTCACACAGAGGATGACTATAATACCCAGTGACAGGAAATTAATGACGCCTTTTATTTTTACAACATCATACCGTTTGTAAACATAGAAAAAAGCGAAAAACCAGACAAGGGGGAAATACATGGATGCGCGGACAACAGACATTCCGAAGATAAAGAAGAATACAACGAGGAAAACAGACGGCAAATCGAAAAATCTTTTCTTTTTTAAAAGATAAATGCAGATGGCAATGAACGAGACGAGCATCACGAGCATTGCAACTCCGGCAAATCTAAACCTTAAGCCGGCAGCTTTAATCGGCGAAATCGAATACCACATGTTCATGTACTCGAATATGATTTGCTGTGTGGTCTTCATCTCGGGAGAGAAAAAGTCCTTTACTATGCCCGCAAAATATCCGTAGCCGTCCGGATTGGCTCCGAGCACTGCATAGCTCAGGACGACGCTTATTGCAAAATGTTTAAGCTGTTCCCAACTGAGCCGCGCCTTCCTGAAAAACAATGCATTTGCCAGCTCGCCCCCAAAGGCTGCGCTTATAAAAAACAAACCGACTATAAAACCGCCGTGCGTATTGACCCACAAGAGGAAAAGCGGGGGATAGATATAAAACAGCTTCCAGCTTTCAGTCTCCTTTGCCTTGTAGTAGATCAGGCAGGCAGCAACAAATAACAGGCCGCTGAACATATCGGGTTTGATATAGAGGTATTTCAGGTTTATGACCAGCAGGACGCCCAAAATTGCCAGAAGGCTCGTAATATCAAAGCGGTATCCTGTTTTTTTAAGAAAATAAAGAAAGCAGAATACCATAGAGCCGATGACCGCGTACAAAAGCAGATAAAGACCATAATTAGACATCAGGGCATAGGCAATATAAAGTATGGAACTGCCGATCCACGTTACATACCTGAAGTTGGGGTCAAACGTGGTCCAGTTAAACTGGCCGTGATTAATTTTCCAGGTGCAGTGGTGAACAAAGTGATATCCGTATCTGATGTGAAACCATATGTCCTGGTCCCCGCCGACAGAGGGATAATAAAAGAAGAAAGCAACAAATACCGCAAATATTGCCAGACCGACAATGAACCAGTTGCTGGTTATGTTGGTGGCAAGTGTCTTAAACCACTCAATGAAGGAAGGATATTCGTGGACAACAACCCCATCAGACGCATCAGGTGGAGCGGCTTTATCTTTTTGGGCTTCGTTGGATTTTAATACCTTCTTTGTCATAAAGTTTATAAGTATAATACAGAGCGCATAACAAAATCAAATTCCACCCACCCTTCGACAGGCTCAGGGTGACAATTGTCATGGTGAGCTTGTCGAACCATGGATTCCCGCTTACAGACTGCGGGAATGACAACTTTGAAACAGCTAATTTTTGCACACCTCGTTTTTTATTTTCTCTGTCGACGTCCCCGATTCTATGTCATCTACAATAGTAAAAGTAACTGTATGACTACCACCCGGGGGTAGCCGCAGCTCGTTTTTGGCGCAGTCTATCTCTGCCGCATATTCCTTTGTTTCGCGTTCCAGCAGAGCTTTCATAACAGGTTCAACAGGGCCGTTTACTTTTTCACCGGCCTTGGCCTCTGCTTCCTTTACAGATGCGTAAAAGTCCTTTTTAAACTGTTCGATTCCCTCCGCGGAGCGTTCCTTTTTAAGTCTCAAGCTCACATAGTCCTTTCTTATATGCTTCACGCTTGCAGTGTCATAGTATACAAGAAAGTTTTTGTCCTTTGTCTTTCCCATAAGCTTCCATTGATTTTCACCGGCGCCTGCATCTGTTAAAAAAAGCACAAATACAAAAGCGATAAAGAATAATAAAAAGTGAATTCCAGATTTTTTAAAGCCCATATGCTGCCTCCATTTTTATCATTATCTTCTGGATTCTACGGTCATCCGCGTAAGCGGACGGAGAATGACGGACAAGAATTGTCACTTGCAACTCGCAAGAATTGTCACTCTTCAATACAGATCTAGTGTCCTGTCCCTAACAGTTCTTTACATTTTTTCTCGTCATTCCTGGCTTGACCCGGAACCCAGTTCCTTGATTTTTCTGGATTCCCGCCTTCGCGGGAATGACGAGACATGCAAACTTACATCTGAGACACCACACTAGGGTTAAAAAAAGAGGCGGACGACAGTCCGCCTCTTCATTGAAAGACTTTTTGCTATAGTTCTACTGCAACCACAAGCTTGACGATGACGTGGCGTTTTGTAATATAGGTATGTTTCTCTTTGTTCCTGTACTGTCGCCATTTTTCTGTACACAACTCATAGTGATTGCTGTAGGACTTCCTCCTACAGTAAACTGAGCGGCGAACCTGTCACTTACCAAAGCATTTAGCGGATAGACAGTGCCTGTGCCACCAGCAGTCGAGTCCTGGGTATAGGTGTATGCTTCCACCGCTGCTAAAGTGGTTGAGGAGTTGTCGACGCCGGGGATGTCTACACGAACTGTACCCCCAGCAGCCACTGAGCCAAGTGAAAGAGTTTGCAAGGCTGCACCGCTCTCAGTCGCTATCGTAGCAAACGTTATAGGCGCAGCTGTTGCACCCTTATTGGCGATAACACAGACTGTGTTTAAATTAGAACCGCCATAAACATAAGGAATAATTCCCTGGTATCCGTTAGGCGCCCATGTCTCAAGGGTAGCAGGGGAGCCAGCGGCAGGAAAATTCGCAGCTCCTGCTGTGACAACCACGTATCCCGATATCGTCCTTGGCGTGATAACCTGATTTCCGACCACATCTATACAAACATTACCAGAGTAGGCTGCGGGGTTCGAGCCATTGAATGCAGCTCCTACCATGCTTATGTTGACAAGGCCTGTGCCCGCGCCAGTAAGTAAAGCTGCATTGTTTGTTCCACCAGTATTGGCAGCAGTATAACCCGTGCATGCTGCTGCTTGCAGATAAACATCTTTCACAGCCGCCCAGGATGCGGTGTCCTGAATCCTCAGCATCGCTGATACGACAAGACCAGCGCCCGATGTTAAACCGGTCACGGCCCCATACGTCATGGCGGTATTTGTAATGGCTACGTTTGCAGCATTGGCAAGATTAGCTGCGCTGGGGAATTGGCTGCCGTTTGCAGCATTACCGAGATAGTCAATCAACGAATTAGCCCCCGTAGAATTTGTCGCATATTCTGTGATGTAATTTGCCACGAGCGCTGCAGTTGGTGCGTCGCCACTGCTGTCAGTGAATGTTACTTTAGCAGTTACTGCAGAGGTTATCGGAGTCGGTGCAAGTTGAACATTAAGCTGGCCGTTACTCCCGTTACAAGTTAATCCGACACCATTTACAGCATTGTCCGTCAGGAAAAGCTTCGTCCCTGAAGCTATACTTTGCGTGAAGCTGGAACTGGAGAACGTCACACTGAGAGCGTTGGTACCTGTCGTTGTCTGGGCAATTAGTATGGAACTACTAGCACTCAGTGATACGAGATCAGTAATTTCGCAGAGCCCAACAGAATCGCTGTTGGCAAAGGCCATATTGGTGAAAGTTACCGTCAGCGTGGAGTTGGTATTCAACGACGCACCTACCGTCATAAGGACCGGCGCGTTAGTAAGAGCATTATTAGCAGCGATGCCGGTAGTCGTCAGCTGAAAGTTTCTCGCGGCATTCGATGCCTCAATCGCAACATTAACTACCCCGGCAGTTCCTACGGATGTAATCGAACCCTGAGCCGCCATCGCCGTTCCAGCCGCAAGAACGACGCACAGCATTGTTAAAAACGAAATCTTAAAAAACCTAGTCATTTTCAGTCCTCCTTTTTTTTGAAAAATAATTTAATGATGATAACAGCTATGGTGTTCGTACTTTTTGCTTCACTGAACTCTCAAGGATCGCCTCTGTCCATCACCTCCTTGATTACTGAATTTCATTTGCTCTAATCCTGAATGACAACCGGAGATTAATTTCATTTTTAAAATTACCGCCTTTGCCTAAAATTTCAAATATGCACTAATAATAATTAAATTATATTTTCTTGTCAAGTGATTAATATCACAAAGACAGGTCATAGGTCATGGGCTATAGGCTATAGGTACAGACAAAAGATTCCAACCCTATCACCTCTGACCTGTCTTTCATTCAACACAGGGTGTAATATTTATACCACATCTCTTAAAAAAGAACAACCCCTATTTCAATGGGTTTAAAAAAAAGTTACTACTATCGCTTTTTAATAAAGCAATTTTAATGCCTAATAAAGACAGGTAATAGGTCATGGGTAATAGGTCATGGGTAAAAAAGCAAATACAAACTTTCATCTTTTGTCCCATAACCCATAACCTATTACCTATTACCTGTCCTCATTGCAGCCATTTAATCCCCTTTTTGATCTCATCAGTTATTTTTGCCGCCTGATCACTGCTTGTCAAAATATGGGGCGTCAACATTATAATTAATTCTGTTTTGGTTTTGCCCTTCGACCTTGTCTTGAAAAGGTTCCCGATCAGAGGTATGTCACCCACAAGAGGTACTTTGATCTCACTGTCGCTCAAACTGTCAGACATCATCCCCCCCAATAAAATCGTTTGGGATGTCGAAGCAACAACCGTAGTGGTGAGATTTTGTGTAGTTATCAGAGGACTGCCGATTGATGATGTAGTGTTTGTCTGCGCCTCGCTGTCTTCAAGTGAAATATTGAGAGTAAGCAGTCCTGATGTGTTAATTGTCGGGCTCACGGTCAAAATGATCCCGGTGGTAACGTACTGGACTGCCTGTGTCGAGACCGTTACTCCTGTCGCAGCTATCGAGCTTGATGTCGTTGACC
>JBEKJD010000195.1:0-5995 GCA_050011415.1 Dissulfurispiraceae bacterium
GCCACCTTGCGACTGCCCGTTTCTATATAGCCGTTATATATGAAAGGTGACTGCGGCGTAAGGGAGACGTTGTTCTTTGACCGGCTGCTGTCTCCAGCACCGCCTTTCCGATAAAAAGGATTGCTGCCCCACACGCTCCCGGCACGGCTTGCAACGTACATATCAAAAGCGGAAGGCATCTCGCTGCTGATTGTTGCAGTTGTCTGCGAGATGAAAGACTGAAGTTCCGCTGCCCTCATGTTCGCATTGGGCTCTGCCGGCTTTACTTTCGAAGCGATTATAAGATTGTAAAGGCCATATAGAATAACGAGTGCCATAACGCTAAATATAATAGCCTGTCTTTTTCCGGCGTCAATCATTGTCTTCAACTCAAGGCCAGTATTATTTTCATTTTGAAATCAAGTGCCTGTCCATTCGGCTCCCGCTGTATTGAAATATTTTCCAGGTTTTCCACATACGGCAGCGCGTATATATACGCCAGCACCGTTCTAAAGTTTTCAAAGCTCCCTTTGAGCCCTACATCCAGCGCAAGAGACTGAGAATGAGCGGAGGCATCGGTCAGATCAGGGTTAATATAATTAACTGTGATCGAGGACTTGCCTGCAATGTCCCGCACTGCCGTCAATGCGCTGTCCACAGCAGCTTTCTTAAGTGCGGCTTTTGTGGGAGCCGCAAGGGCCGGGAAATCAGCCCGGGGAGCTTTTTTAAGAGATTCATAAAGCGGCAGCAGGGCTTGATGTTGATCAAGCTGGTATCGGGCATTGCTGATCTTTTGCTCAAGGTCTGCTCTGGACAGGTAGGCGGGAATAATAGCAGCGCAGGCGAACACGATAACAGCTGCGAGGCTTACGAGCAGGTTCGACATGCACTCCCTGGGAACAGAGATAAGATCGCTGATTTTTTTCATTTGTGTGGTCCCACTTTCAGATTGAGCGAAAAACTGAGGAATGCACCCTGATTTGAGGGTTCTATCTTACTCGTTGAAACATTTACTCCGGAAAACATCGGCGAAGATCTTAGTCTTAACACATAAGAGGAGAGCAGAGTCTGGAGCATATTTTCATTGCCATTGATAATCCCCTCTACGACAGATGTGTTTTCAACTCCAGGCGCCTTTTTCGAAAGGTCGGCTGAAAAACCGGTTAGGCTCACGGACTCCGGGGTAAGGGAAGCTATTTCTCCGATAAGCGCCATTCCCCTGTATCTCTTGCTGAGGTCCTCATAGTTTTGCTGTTTTTGCTTTGCAGCCGCCGTTATCTGGAGAAATGTTTCCTTGCTGACGAGTGGAGAGCTTTTTTGCAGTTGTTGCTCAAGCCGGGTCAATACAGCCTTTTTATGGCTGATATCGAGAAGTTCGTAGGCAAGAGCAGCTGAACAAGCAAGCAGCGATACGATTAAAAATATCAGAATAGCCTTGTTGAACTTCACGACATATGCGGCCTTTTTTTTGTCCTTGAAGGAATGGAGAAAATTGGGAGTATAGGCATTGTCCGACAGGGCCATGCCTAATGCAGGAACAAATGAATTCCGTTCATCAAAGCTGCTTGTCTCCAGCACGCGCTCCAGCGGGTCAAACACGCCGCACTCGATGCCAAGTTGAGCGCCGTAATAGTCGACCATAGCTTTAGACACAGGCATTACGCTCGAAATATATATTTTTTCAACCCTGTCATATCCCAGGGTGGAAGTGAAGTGCTCGAAGGTCCTCTCTATTTGACGCACGATCCTGTTCAGAACAGGAGCAACGATACTGTCAACCTTCTCCCTTTCTACGGAGAGGCCATCAGCGAGCACAACAGGATTGTTGCTGCTCTGCTCGAAGGTAAAAAGGATTTGTCTCGCCTCGTCTTGGGAGCTCTTCCCGCTCTCACCGGTCCGGCTGTTCATGTCCTCCATCAGCGTCTCAACGATGCTATTAATGCCTGTCTTGATATCGCGCGTCATAGTCAGTTTCCCGTCGGTGTACAGATCGATGCGGGAATAGTTGTTGCCGATAAACAGACATGCGATCTGTTTTTCAGGCGCCAGCATAATGTTATTCAAAAAGATATTCTGGACTGCAAACGAAACTGTTGATACGCCGACCAGCGGTACCCCGGTTTTTGAGAAGATCTTCCTGATCCCTTCTATGGCTGCAAGAGGAGCGGAATAACACATTACATCAAGTTTCTCATTGCCCGAATCGGATATTTGTCCCCGCACTTCGTAGTCCAGGAAAGAGCTTTCATGGTTAATGGCCACCTCTTTCTTCAGAGTCCAAAAAACAGTTGCTTCGAGATTTTTGGCGGGCACCTTGGGAATCCGAATGAGTCGCACGTCAACCTCTGCAGAAGACATAATGGCCCATGTTTCGATCTTCTTGGCGTCACTGCAAAAAGAGACCACTTCGGACTTCAAAAAATTATTGAATTCGTCGGATTCTTTCTCAATATCCGCGGGGATGGAGATGCTCTTATATTCTAAAATTTTCCATTTATGCGGGGACCTCGCTGCCTTAACCAGCTTTACATTATCATTTCCGATATCAATGCCCACAGTCACAGAACGAGAAGTCGTTTTTGTCCTCACAGGCATTAATTTGTTTGTTTTGATAACTGTAGACAGGCTGGGCCGGGGGGCCTGCAGTATTTCGGTCCCGTTACTCTTGCCGCGTATTACGTCAAGCAGTTTTTCGGTCGATGTAATTGTATCAAATTTGTTTTTGTCTTCCACCGGCTCTCGATAGTCTTTCAATTTCCAAAAATAAAAAACAGCTCATTATGTCTATTAACTATTATATATAAAAATACTTGACAATGACACTCACACATACTGAGGCCGGATGTCAATGGTGGACACCAAACCTTTCATGTGCCTTTTGCCCGTCATAGAACTTAATGTTCATGACTTTCCTCCAAATGTGTTAATTGATTCTTACTTCAGACGCCGCAAAACCGAGACGCAATTGGTGACGGCAGAGCCGCCGACGTTGAAGGAGACGCCCACAGCAGGTGTCTTCCTGGAAAGAGTGGCGCCTATTGGCTCGCCAACGAGCTGCTTGTAAATCAGAGCGTGCATGGAGACGCCGGTTGCGCCCACGGGATGTCCCTTCGACTTCAATCCGCCGGAGAGATTCACGGCACACATATCATCCGAACGGGTGAAGCGGCCTTCCATATAATCGTGTCCCGCACGACCGTCCTTAGAGAGTCCAAGGGCTTCCGTGCAGAGGAGTTGATTGATCGTGAAGCAGTCGTGGACCTCAACGAGATCCACATCTGCGATAACAATCTTCGCCTCGGTGAAGGCGCGTCGCACAGCCTCCTTCCCTGCCATGAGATCGTACATGTTCGGACGCACGGAGACAGCCAAGCGCTCGTTCACGTGTCCGATGCCGGCGAGCTCCACAACCCTCTTTCCGGCTTTCAACGCATCCGCGGTCTTCATGATGACGACTGCCGCTGAACCATCAGTTACCAGTGAGCAGTCGTGGAGACGCAATGGATCAGCAATGATAGGGTTCATTTCAGGTGATAGGTTTAGGATTGCGTCGGCCGTTAAAAGACCCAGCTTGTCCGCATGACCGCCTTTACTGAACTGAGCCAGGGGATTGTCCACGCCGTTTAGATAGGCCAGGGCGGACACAGTGGCGAGCATGAGCTCAAAATCAGTATCTTTCAGTTTATAGTGATCTTTGTAGCACTTCGCGTATTCTGCAAAAAGAAACGGAAAACTCACAGACTTGGCGCCTTCTTCGGGCCAGTAAGAACAGGTGGCGAGAACATGGGTCACCCCCTTGGTGTCGAGCAGGTGCATTTTCTCCACGCCCACTACCAACGCAATGTTTGCACGACCGGATTCCACTGCGTAAATGGCATCGTAAAGAGCCACCGAACCGGAGGCGCATGCGGCCTCGCAGCGAGTCATAGACTTGAATCGCAGACCCTCGGGATCGATCTCTGCGGCGAAGGCTGCCAGGTGCTCCTGGTTCGCAAACAAGCCGGGAGCAAAGCTGCCAAGCCAGACGCCGTCCACATCCTTGCCGCTGATCCCCGCATCTAAAAGGGCCCCCTTCCCTGCCTCGACAATGAGTTCATAGATGGATTTCTGGTCCGAGAACAGGCCGGTCTCATGGTTCCGCGTGACAAAAGAACCAAACTTCGAATTGTATGCGCCAATTATGCTGGTTGCACTCATCGTGTTTTCTCCTTGGGTTGTACGTCAATTGGTACGATGCGGCAATCGTTCTTCACAGAGTCCCCTTCTTTGATCCTGCCTGCGGCATCCGCCGGGGATATAATCGGTTTTTCAATCATCGCATCCTCCTTCAATTTGAGATGTGAATGCTTGTGATGTAACTCCATTTGGATTGACTATGTAATCGCTGAACACATCCTTGAAAGACTCTTAATCTCTTGATGGTTATCAGGGTCTTTATAGATGATCATAAGCCGTCTGCTTTCACCAATTCTCTTTCCAGGGCCCTGGTTCTTTTTTTACCATAAGAACTGAACAGGGCATCTTACGGATAATCTCTTCATTGCTGCGTCCGAAAAGGAAGTGCTCCATATGCCCCTCCTCATGGGCGAGCATGATCAAGAGATCTATGCCTTCTTCCTTGACAGCCTTGAAAAGTTCCTCGGTAGGATCTCCTTCCCTAATCAATTCCTTTATGGCCATGCCTTTTTCTTTCTCCGAATTTATTATTGTGTGAAGTTCTTCCCTCGTCTCCTTCAAAAGGTTCTTATATACCTCATGCAGTGACGGCATGGGAAGGTTCCACCCGTCCCCAAGAATGATTGGGTCATGGACCACATGGATAACATAAAGTTCCGCACCATATTTCCTGCAGAGCGAAACTCCATAATGAACAGCTTTTCTGCAGTATTTAGTATCCCTGCTCACAACCAAAATCCGTTTAACATCTTCCATGACTGACCTCCTTATAGCTGAAAACGCATATGATCAAAAATAACTATGGTAGTCGATAATACGCTGTTTCTCTACCTCTTTGAGGTCTCCTCAAGCATGGCTCAGACTTTGCCGACCTTTTTCCTCAAGGTTTCGAGTAATGACTCCGGCGGCTTGTTTGCGAGGATTTCTCTGAATTGAGCGCGGTAGTTATTGACGAGGCTTACCCCTTCAATGACCACATCGTAGACCCTCCACGAACCGTCCTTCATGATTACCCTGTAGTAAATCGGGATATCTCCATTTTTTCTCAGAACAGTGCTCTGGACCTCGACTGTATTTCCTGTGAGTGGAACCTCTTTGCTGAAGTCTATCTTTTCATCGGTGTACGCCATGATCTTATTGGCATAGGCATCCTCGAGCACAGACGTATAGAGCTCTGTAAACTCCTTCTGCTGTTCCGGGTTAAACTTGTTCCAGTTCTGGGCCAATGTCCTCTTTGAGAGTTCGGTGAAGTCAAACATCTTCTCGGAAATGCCCCGGATCTTGTCCTTCTTCACCTTCTTGGCCGATTCGGCTTTTAGGGCCGGATCGCGCAGCACATCCAGCACCTTGTCGACATCGCCTTTCACAGTGTCGAGCGGAATGCCCGCTACGGCAGAGACCGGAAAGATCAAACACAAAAATAACGTCATTCTAACGATACCGTTTATCATAGTTCCCCCTGAAGACTTATTTGGTTTCATTTTTATCCTCTTTCCTGACATCTCCGAAAACGTATTTGCTGATAAGATCCTCAATATCGGTAGGAGTGGTGGTTTCGGTAATCGTGCCTGCGGGCCTGAGAAGTTCACCACCTCCCCCCGGGTCGATCTTGACGAACTTGTCGCCGATAAGGCCGGAAGTCTTGATTGTAGCGGAGGCGTCGTCATAAACCTTGACGCCTTTCCTGATTTTCAATGTGATCAATGCCGACTGTTTTTCCTGGTCCAGGGTCATTTGCGCAACCCGTCCGACCTCGATGCCGTCAATCTCGATAGCGCTGCCCTCCCGTAATCCGGACACTGAATCGAAGCGCGCAAAGAGTGAATAGTAGTCACTCCCG
>JBEKJD010000196.1:0-7069 GCA_050011415.1 Dissulfurispiraceae bacterium
AGTATGCAACATCCGAGCATTCATGCGACGCGCAATCATCACAATTTATTTCTCCTTTTGATGCTGTTTTGCCGGCTTTAACCATCGAGCTTATGATTTTGGTAAAATCAAAGCCGCCTTCAACACAGTCGGAACATAAACAGTTTACCCTGAAAACAGCATAACTGCGCGAAGAAAAATTAATTGTCCGCGTCAAAGGCTCCAACACCCCTGTTTGAGCGTACTTCATACTGATAGCGATATCTGCAACTTTGGGGAAGAGTTCTGAAACAAAGCCTGCATCTTCTCTTTGCTGCTTTTTCTCCGCCTTTGCGGCCACAATCTTCTCCCTGCGGTTCATCCTTATGCCTCTTTTTCGAACAAGTCCTTTGTTGCGCCGCAAACAGGGCACACCCAGCTGTCAGGAATCTGTTCGAAAGGTGTTCCAGGGGCGATACCGGAATCCGGGTCTCCGAACTCAGGCTCATAAACATAACCGCATACTGTGCATTTCCACTTTTCCATAAGTCCTCCTTAAAAAAAAAATTACGAATTACGAATTAGGAATTACGAATCGTGGAAACACATTAATTCCTAATTCCTAATTCGTAATTTTATTATGTGTCGATAGGTTCCATTTTTACTTTTGCTATTCTCTGTGCGACCATTTCGATGATCCTGAGACGTTTATTATCAAAATCTACTGTATCACCGGTCTTGGGTATTCGCTGGAGGTTCATTACAATAAATCCGCCAAGCGTTTCATACTCCGATGATTCAGGGACAACTATATTGTAATCCTGATTAAGGTCGCTGACGCTGATCGATGCGTCGATAATCATGGAGCCGTCCTCAAGCAGGATAACCGGGCTCTCGGTATCATATTCATCCCTGATCTCGCCAACTATTTCTTCCAGGAGGTCTTCCAGCGTCACAAGACCTGATACCGCGCCATATTCATCTATAACGATTGCCATATGGACCCTTTTCCTCTGCATTTCCCTGAGAAGGATGCTTATCTTCATTGTCTCCGGAATAAATATGGGCGGCTTGATTATGCGGTGAATGTTGATGCTGTCTGTCCTGGAAAGCAGATTATAAAAATCTTTGGCGTAAAGAATACCGCGTATATCATTAATATCTTTACCTATGACGGGGTATCGCGAAAACTTTTCTTCAAGAATGATCGACTTTACTTCATCGACAGTCATTGATATACCTACGGTAACCATCTGGAGAGCCGGGATCATGACCTCTTTGACCGAGGTGTCGGTGAATTCGAAAACGCTGTGTATCAGTTCCTTTTCCGCGGGCTCGAAAACCCCCTGTTCGCCTCCTTCCTCTATGAGGAGTTTTACTTCCTCTTCCGAGACATATTCCCGCTCTGTAAATGCCTTTTGGTGGAAAGGTTTCAATATAATATTGGTGCTGAAGGTCAGGAGGCTGACCAGGACATTTGCAACATTTGAAAACTTTTCTATCACCGGCGCAACCCAGAGGCCGACAGCCTCGGCATTTGAAAGCGCCACAGATTTTGGAATAAGCTCACCAAAGATAAGGAAAAAGAAGGTGATGACGATAACAACAAAGCCGATTGCAATAGCTTCACTTGAGGCAGCGATAAAATTTATCGGAACGGCCTGAAGCCAAGGTTTTATGACCTTCACCGCTGCGGCGCCGCCGATTGCCGAGGCCAGGTCGGCAGTCAGGGTTATGCCGATTTGTATGGTGGCCAAAAAACGGTCGGGTTTATCTCTGAGTTTATAGAGGATCTCTGCATTTTTTGTCCCCTCATCCATCAACTGCTTTATGCGGGTCCTTCTGTTTGTTACAACTGCAATTTCAGAGGCTGCAAAAAAGCCGTTAATGATGATGCAGAACGCTATGAGGAAAAGTGGTAGCCACATACGGGATAATTATATCATTTTTCCGGCGTTAATACTTGGTATTGGTAGTGGGCTACTTTGTTTTTGTTCCCGATCAATTAGTCTTTTGATTTTTTTCACGGGCGGGTACTGAAAACCATCTATTGTCGCCATTTCTCGATTTGTGGGCTGGACGTTACCAGCCCACTCGTGATAACTCAGGTGATCTGGAACAAAAACAAAGTAGCCCACTACCAATACGGAATGATTATTATAAAGTTGAATTCAGTTGATGTTTCAGTGCGCTATACTGTTTTGCGCTTCGTGCTTTCCCGCGCAATAGCAACCTTCCCGGCCCTTACAAACTCCTTTATCCCCATTGGTCTCATGAGCTCGATAAAAGCCGCTATCTTTTTTTCATCACCTGTAATCTCAATGGTATAAGTGTTTGGACTCGAATCCACAACTCTGCCCCTGAATATTTCAGCTGTTCGCAGCACCTCCGCCTTGTTTTCCTGGCGAGGGGAAACTTTAATCAGCACCATTTCCCTTTCAACATGGTCCAGTTCTGTGAGGTCCGTGACTTTAATGACATCGATCAGTTTGTTGAGCTGCTTGGATATCTGCTCTATGATCCAGTCGTCACCTGTAGTGACAATTGTCATTATAGATACCTGGGGATCAATGGTCTCTGCAACGGAAAGGCTCTCAATATTGTATCCGCGGCCGCTGAAGAGTCCTGAGACTCTTGAAAGAACGCCGAATTTATTTTCAACAAGCACTGATATCGTGTGTCTCATTTAATTTCCCCCTTACTTCACCGCTTTAAGTTTTCTCGGCGTTTTCTTTTCCTGTTCCTCAAAGAGCATAGAGTCTATCGCGGCGCCTGCAGGGACCATGGGATATACCTTTTCCTTCCAGTCAACAACAAAGTCCATGAACACAGGCTTCTTTACCTTGAAGGCCTCTTTGATGACCGGTTCGACTTCACTGGGTTTGGAAGCACGCAGCCCTACCGCACCATAAGCATGAGCAAGTTCAACAAAATCGGGAGTTACGTCAAGATTGGTGTGCGAGTACCGCTCCTGGTAGAAGAGTTCCTGCCACTGCCTCACCATTCCAAGGTAGCGGTTCTTCAGGATGGCAACCTTTATCGGAAGTTTATAAATAACCGCAGTAGCCAATTCCTGGATATTCATCTGTATGCTCCCGTCGCCGGCGATATCAATAACAAGTTTGTCGGGAAAGGCGAGTTGAGCGCCTATAGCGGCCGGCATGCCGAAACCCATGGTGCCGAGTCCGCCCGAGGTCAGCAGGCGCCTGGGTTTGTCGAACTTGTAAAATTGAGCTGCCCACATCTGGTTCTGTCCGACCTCGGTAGTGATAATTGCGTCTCCCTTCGTAATCTCATATATCTTCTCGACGACAAATTGCGGTTTAATGATATCTTTATCAAAGTGATAAGAAAGCGGCCTCTCTTTTTTCCAGAGCGCTATCTGCTTCGCCCAGGCATTTCTGATTTCACCCCAGGGCTCGCTGATATCTTTTTTGAGCACTTTATTCAAAGCGGTCAGGACATTTTTGACATCGCCGACAATGGGAATATCAACCCTTACATTTTTTCTGATGGAAGTCGGGTCTATATCTATGTGTATTATCCTGGCATGAGGGGCAAAGCTGTCGATCTTTCCGGTCACACGGTCATCGAATCTCATGCCTATGGCTATCAGCAGGTCTGACTCCTGAACGCTCTTGTTGGCATAATATGTACCGTGCATGCCGAGCATGCCCAGCGAAAGCTCATGCGTGCCTGGAAAACCGCCCAGACCCATGAGAGTCATGGTGACCGGAATATTGGTATGTTCTGCAAGCTCCCGCAACTCGTGCGAAGCTTCGGAGAGGATACAGCCGCCGCCGGCAATGATAACCGGTTTTTTTGCCCTGGCTATTTCATGCGCCGCTTTCTCTATCATCCAGCGGTTGCCTTCATAAGTCGGATTATAACTCCGAATGTCTACTTTCTCGGGCCAAATGAATTCCGCTTTAGCAGATGTTACATCCTTGGGCAGGTCTATAAGCACAGGGCCGGGACGACCCGTTACTGCTATATGGAACAATTCTTTTAACTGTGAGGCCAGCTCCTTTACATCTTTGGCAAGGACATTGTATTTTGTGCACGGCCTGGTTATCCCGACTATATCCGCTTCCTGAAAGGCGTCGTTTCCTATCAGTAGAGTAGGCACCTGGCCTGTGAGAACAACAACAGGTATAGAATCCATGGAAGCGTTTGCAATGCCCGTTACAGTGTTGGTGGCCCCGGGGCCTGATGTTACCAGCACGACTCCGGGCTTTCCTGTTGCGCGCGCGTATCCGTCAGCAGCATGGACCGCGCCCTGCTCATGACGCGTCAATATCAGCTTCAAATCCTTGTCATCATGGAGCAAGTCAAATATATTGAGGATAACACCGCCCGGGTATCCGAAAATATGTTTGACGCCGAGTTTCTTTAGGGACTCAAGTATTATTTCAGCACCTGATAATTTCATGGTATTGCTCCTTGCGTTTTAGACTGCTCAATAAGCCTGAAGTTATAAAATAGCATAATTTTCCAAGCTTTTCCATATTTTTTTATGGCAGTTTTACGATGACTTTGACAAAATGTATCGTTTATGGTTAAATAAACTGCCTTTAATGATAGCCCTGTGAGGCTAAAAGGAGTGTTTGTGAAATATATTATTCATATATACGAGCCTTCTCCTGGTGACAGGGGGAGGCTTTTTTTATGTCTGCAATGATTAAAGAGCTGCTTAATAAAAAAGACATCGAGCGGATATTATCGAGGATATCCCATGAGATTATTGAAAAAAATAAGGGGACCGAGGGTCTATGCATTGTCGGTATTCAGCGGGGAGGGGTGCATCTGGCCGTAAGGCTAGCCACAAAGATCAGGGATATAGAACATGCTGAAATTGACGTGGGATCTCTTGATATCTCGCTTTACAGGGATGACCTTGGCATAAGAAAGGAGCACCCGGTTGTAAGAAAGACCAGCATCCCCTGTGATATCAGCGGGAAGAAGATCATTCTGGTTGATGACGTGCTTTATACGGGACGCTCTATCAGGGCAGCGATGGACGCGCTCATGGATTACGGACGGCCGGCACAGATCCAGCTTGCAGTGCTTATCGACAGGGGACACAGGGAACTGCCTATACGTCCGGACTTTGTCGGTAAGAACATTCCCACCTCACGGTCGGAGAACATAGAGGTGCAGTTCGAAGAGGACGGCTTTGAAGACAAAATACTCATACAGTCATCGGAATAGAGTATGAACAAGGACCTGGTCGGAATAAAAGAGATGTCAAAGCAGGACATCGAGCAGGTGCTGCTCACTGCATCGTCATTCAAAGATGTCCTGAAAAGGGACATCAAGAAAGTGCCTGCCCTCCGTGGAAAAACCGTTGTCAATCTTTTTTTTGAACCGTCTACGAGGACTAAAACCTCATTTGAGCTCGCTGAGAAAAGGCTTAGCACCGACGTGCTCAATTTTTCCGTCCCCACGAGCAGTGTTGTCAAGGGCGAGACCCTTTACGATACAGTCAAGACCATTGAGTCCTACGGCGTCGATTTCATTGTTATAAGACATGCTTCAAGCGGCGCCCCGCATTTTATTGCCAGGAACGTAAGCGCCTCGGTTGTCAATGCAGGGGACGGCATTAATGAACACCCGACCCAGGCCTTGCTCGACGCCTTCAGCATTGTGGAGAAGAAGGGATCTCTTGACGGGCTTAAAATTGCGATTATCGGAGACATATTTCACAGCAGGGTGGCAAAATCGAATATATACCTTCTTTCAAAATTCAATACTACTATAAGGCTGATAGGTCCTCCGACCCTGGTCCCTGAAATGCAGGATTACGGCGCCGAAGTCTTTTTTGATATGGATGAAGGGCTCAGGGATGTTGATGTAATCATGACGTTGAGGATACAGATGGAACGGCAAGGCAAAGGTTTTTTCCCTTCCACCAGGGAGTATTCCAAATATTGGGGAATGGATATGAAGCGTCTTGAAATGACCGGCAAAAACACAATAGTAATGCATCCCGGACCGATGAACCCATCGCAGTCAGGATGGCGGTGCTGTACCTGCTGGCCGGGAAGGGCAAAAATGAATAGTATCCTGCTGATAAAGGGCGGTCATATTATTGATCCCTCAGAGGGGGTCGATAGCACGGGAGACATTCTCGTCGAAAATGGCAAGATTGTCAGCATAGCCTCCCATTCCCCCAATCCTGCAACCGTCCGGACTATAGATGCAACCGGTCTTCATGTTCTCCCAGGGCTTGTTGATATGCACACGCATCTCAGAGAGCCTGGTTACGAACACAAGGAGACAATAAAGACCGGCACCCTGGCCGCTGTAAGGGGCGGTTTTACTTCCGTATGCCCGATGCCCAACACTAATCCGGTCAACGATAACCCTACAGTCACGGCTTTTATTATCAAAAAGGCAATGGAAGAAGGATTTTGTTCCGTCTATCCCATAGGAGCCATCACGAAGGGACAAAAAGGTGAAGAGTTGGCTGAAATGGGCCTTATGCATGATGCCGGATGCAGGGCTTTCTCGGATGACGGAAGGTCTGTTATGAGCAGTATTGTAATGAGAAGAGCGCTGGAATACACCAGAGTGTTCGATGTGCCGGTTATTGAGCACTGTGAGGACCCCACTCTGACTGACAATGGGGTAATGAACGAGGGCATCCTTGCCGCGACTCTCGGACTTAAAGGGCTCCCGGCTGCGGCAGAGGAAGTTATGGTTGCGAGGGACATTATACTTTGCGAATTGACCGGCGGAAGGCTGCACATTGCGCATGTGTCTACAGAGGGTTCGGTAAGGCTCATACGGCAGGCAAAGGAGCGGGGCATACGGGTCACTGCAGAAACATGCCCGCATTATTTCAGTATTACGGAAGATGCGGTCAAGGGATACAATACTAACGCAAGAGTAAACCCTCCCTTGCGGACACAGAAAGATATAGAAGCTGTCAAGGAAGGATTGCGGGATGGGACCATCGATGTCATTGCAACTGATCATGCCCCGCACCACAGGGACGAAAAGCTTCAGGAATTTGATAAATCACCTTCAGGCATTTCAGGTCTTGAGACGGCACTGGGCCTCAGTCTGCGACTTGCAGCAGATGGCGTTTTAACAATTGGCGCGCTGG
>JBEKJD010000197.1:0-5958 GCA_050011415.1 Dissulfurispiraceae bacterium
GGCAATTCCCCATATTCAAGTTTTAATTTCGGCGGCGGTGTTATTCAAAATCAAAGTATCGGTTTTAACTTCGGAACAGCTATAGCCCAGAGCGGCAGCGGACTTACTGGTACGACGCAGTTTGGCTCCACGAACTCGATATCGTTTCAGAACCAGGACGGCTATTCGTCCGGCACTCTCCAGAGTCTTAGCGTGAGCCAGAATGGCACTATGAGCGGCACATTTACCAACGGTCAAACAGTGGATGTTGCCAGTGTTGCGCTTGCACGGTTTATCTCGGAGACCAATCTCTCTCAGGAGGGAAGCAACCTCTATGGTCAGTCCAGCACTTCGGGATCAGCTATTATAGGTACTGCGGGGACGTCCGGCAGGGGAAGCATATCCAACAGCTCTCTTGAGGGAAGCAATGTCGACGAGGCCAACGAATTCGTTCAGATGATTGCTGCACAGCAGGCATACCAGGGTAATACAAAGGTCATTTCCGCTGTGAATGCGCTGTTGACTGCTCTGGAGCAGTCAATTACCGGGTAACAGGTGACGGGGAATATCTGAATCGTAGAAAGTGAGAAACGGTGAGCCGGAGCAAAAGACATTTCTCCGATTCACCGTTTCCCCGATTCTTCTTTTTTTTTGCCTGCCGTATATATATTGACGGTTGGTTGGCATCAAGTGCTTTCCAGCCGTCATTTTATTGACCCCACCTCATAGACTATCAATTAAATCAGGTAGTTATATATTGGCATATTCTGTGCTTTAAAAATCAGGTCATAACCTAAAACCCATTATCCAATACCGGAGGTATTTTATGGCTGATGAAAAAGATGAAGCGTTAGAAGAAGAAGGTGAAGAACCGGTTGCGAAGAAGAAGAAGGGCGGTAAAAGCCTTATTCTGATTATCGTAATTGCTGTTGCTGTTCTGGCTGGAGGCGGCGGGGCTTTTTTCTTTCTGACAAAATCGGGCGGCGGTGAGAAATCGCAAAAGAAAGAGGATCTGAAAAAAGAGGAAAGTTCAATGTTCTCCCTTGAACCCTTTGTAGTTAATCTAAGCGACCAGACTTCCAATAAATTTCTCAAAGTTTCGATGCAGTTAGAGCTTTCCAACCAAAGTGTCATGGAAAGCGCCAAAGCTAAAACGCCGCAAATCAGGGATGCGATCATTAATCTTCTGACAAGCAAGACTTCCGATTTACTCATGTCGCCCGAGGGAAAACTGCAGCTCAAAGACGAAATAAATATGATGGCAAACCAGATTCTGGGAAACAACACGGTGAAAAATGTTTATCTCACTGAGTTTGTAATGCAATAAGACAATGGCGAACCACGAGGTTTAGATGGAAGATATTCTTTCCCAAGATGAAGTTGATGCCCTGTTAAAGGGAATCGCTGAAGGAGCGGTAGAAACAGAGAAGCTGGAAGACACTTCCGGCGTAAAGGCATATGATTTTACCGGCCAGGAGAAGATCGTCAGGGGAAGGATGCCTTCCCTCGATATCGCCAATGAGCGCCTGGCCAGGAATTTCCGGCTATCTCTTTCTGCGGCTATCAGGCACATGGTGGATGTGACCAACGTTAATGTCACTATCACAAAGTTTTATGATTTTATGAGAGGCGTACCCTTTCCTTCAAGTATAAATATTTTTAAAATGGAGCCGCTCCGGGGCTTCGGTCTTCTGGTGTTTGATGCTTCAATGATATTCAGCCTAATCGAATACTTTTTCGGCGGTACAGGGAAGGGTTACTATAAACCTGAAGGAAGGGAGTTTACACCTATTGAACAGAAAATCATCCATAAAGTGGTCATATTCTTTTTTGACGACATGGAAGAGGCCTGGAAGCCTGTTTACCCCATTAAACCTGTCTATGTGCGTTCCGAAATGAACCCGCAGTTCGTTACGATTGTTACACCGGTTGATGTTGTGATCAAAGTGGAGTTTATACTTGAGATAGAAGGCAAACAGTGTAAAGCCTTCCTCTGTATTCCTTACGGATCAGTTGAGCCGATAAAGGAGAAATTGTACAGCGCCTTTTCTGCTGACAGGGATGAACTGGATATTAAATGGCTTGAGCGCTTAAAGGCGCGGCTTAATGAGACAACAGTCAGTTTGTCCGGAGAGCTTGGGAGAACTGTACTCAGTGTCAGTGATGTACTGGCACTGCAGGAAGGTGACGTGCTTGTGCTTGATACGAGTGTTGATGATGACCTCGGCCTGGCGGTCGAGGGCCTTGTTAAATTTAAAGCCAAATTTGGTGTGTACAGGGGATACAGGGCCGTAAAAATAACAACAGCTGTACAGTACACAAGCAAAGAAGGGAGATAAGATAATGGCAGAAGAGGTGAAGAATCTGGACGTGCAGGAGTTTAAAGGAGATACCCAGCCGGCACACGGCGCTCAGCGTGATATTAATTTTATACTTGATGTCCCGCTTGAACTGATGGTAGTAATCGGCAGCACAAAAATCCTTATTCAGGAACTGCTGCAGCTGGGCCAGGGGTCGGTCATTGCTCTTGACAAGCTGGCCGGCGAGCCTATGGAAGTATACGTGAATCAAAAGCTTATCGGCAGGGGAGAGGTGGTTGTGGTCAATGAAAAATTCGGCATCAGATTAACTGATATCGTAAGCCCGACTGAGCGGGTAAAGCAATTAAGATGAAGCGGGGAGTTTAGATGGGATTAGAGCTGATTAAGGTTTCTGCAGCCTTGCTCTTGACCATTGGCGCGGTGTATCTGTTGATCAGGTTTCTGAAGCAAAAGATGCTGCCGCGTCAGGGTATGATAGAGATGCTTCACTATCAGCCCTTAGGACCCAAAAAAGGGATAGCTGTTATTAAGGTGCTTAATGATTACATGGCGGTAGGCATTGGCGATCAAGGCATCTCCCTTCTGAGCAAGCTGAACCGGGAGGGCGTGGAAGAAGCGCTGAAATCACAGAGCAGTGAAGACATTATACAAAAGACGAAACACAGATGGCTGAGGGCCAAAGACAATGAATAAAGGCAAAACCCTGGCCCTATGCTCTATATTTTTCATTCTTTGCCTTTCTTTACCTTCCGGGGTTTTTGCCGCCCCAGCTGCTGCTCCTCCAGCCGCCGGCGGCGGATTTCTCGGCGAGGCTACCCCTCTTCAGTTGCTCACCTTCATGACACTGCTGTCCATATTGCCGGCTATTCTCGTTATGGTCACCTCATTTACACGGATTATTATAGTTCTTTCTTTTCTGCGGCAGGCTCTCGGCACTCCTTCGGTCCCGCCTACACAAGTGATTATAGGGTTAGCTCTTTTTACAACCTTTTTTATCATGTCACCGGTTTTGGACAGGATTTACTCGGAAGCGTATCAGCCATTATCCAAGAAGGAGATCGGGGCTGATGTGGCCCTTGACAGGGCCGGCGTACCTCTGAAAGAATTTATGCTTAGACAAACTCACGAGAAAGAGCTTGCCTTCTTCGTCAGGATGTCTAAATCGGAAAGACCCGCAAAACCGATGGATTTGCCGATGCGGGTGGTCATCCCTGCCTTTGCAATCGGCGAGCTCAAAAAGGCGTTTGAGATAGGATTCCTTATTTATCTTCCTTTTCTGGTAATTGATATGGTTGTTGCAAGCATACTTCTCTCGATGGGCATGATGATGCTGCCTCCCGTAATGGTGTCCCTGCCCTTCAAACTGCTGCTTTTTGTCCTGGTCGACGGATGGCAGCTACTGATAGGTTCACTTATAGGAGGATTCAGATGAGTATTGAATTATTAAACCAGATTTCCCGGCAGACATTTGAAACCATACTGATGGTGGGAGCGCCTGTGTTGCTGGTAAGCATGATCATCGGATTGCTCATAAGCGTTTTTCAGACGATAACGTCACTGCAGGAGATGACCATAACATTCGTTCCAAAGATTCTTGCGGTTTTTGTCACGTTGCTTATCGCGCTTCCTTTTATGGTAAAGGTGCTGGTCGGTTTTACAGTGAGTATTTTTCAGAATATACCGTCATATGTGAGGTGAGAATGCGGCGAGGTTTATATGGAATTATTTAATCTGATAACTGTCTATGCAGATAAATTTATTCCCATATTCATCAGGGTGGCGGTGATGCTGGCTTTTATCCCTTATATCGGCGCACAGCAAACACCTGTAATGATAAGGGCAGGAATCGCCCTTGCGCTCACTCTGATGCTGCTTCCGGTAGTTAAGGTTGACATGGGTAATCCGGTAAGGGCTGTTTTCGAGGCTTTTTTTATCGGTGCGGCTATGGGGTTGACCCTGCGAATAATCATGGGAGCTGTTGAGATGGCTGCACAGTGGATAAGCATAGAGTCGGGGATGACAGCGGCAGCGGTTTTCAATCCGCTATTCAGCGAGACCTTGGGACCTTTGAGTGTTTTTTATACACTGGCAACTATGCTCCTGTTTTTTATGTTTGATGTTCACTATTATTTGATTGAAGGCATAGTGCGCAGCTTTGATATCAACGTCATCAACTACAAAGGTGTGTTAAGTTCAGTTTTAAAACTTAATGCATTGTTTTTTGCGATGGCATTCAAAATAGCGGCCCCGGTGATGCTTGTACAGACGCTGACTTACCTGGCAATGGGGTTTCTTTCAAAGGCAATGCCGCAAACAAATATTTTTTTCATAAGCTTCCCGGTGGTTATAACTTTGAGTCTTATATTCATAGTTCTGTCGTTGCCCGTAAGTATCATGGTTATTTCCAAGGCATTTATGAACGTTAAAGACACCATTATGGTAATTGCAAGATGAAAGGACAGGTCATGGGTCATTGGTTAGGGGTCATTGGTCATGGAAAAAAGATATTTCATATTTCTTTATTTTCCATAGCCTATAACCTATTGCCTATAACCTATTGCCTGAATTAATATGGCTGAAGACTTTCAGGACCGAACAGAACAGGCCACAGGCCGAAGACGTGAGAAAGCACGTGAAGAGGGTAATGTGGCCAGGAGTATGGATCTCGTGGGCATCATGCCGCTATGGGTGGTATTTCTGTTCCTCTCTTTTGGCGGTTTTATGTTTACCATGATGGCCTCTTACTTAAAGACAGCGCTGAAAAGAGGGTTTGAGGTCTCCCTGACGGATACCTCTTTTATAGAAATTTTCAGGGCTGACGCTATTAGAACTATTATGATGATGGTCCCGATTTTTGTGTCATTTCTGATAGCCGTTATGACTGTGGGGTTTGTCCAAACAGGTTTTATGTTGTCAACCAAGCCCTTGAGCCTGGACTTATCGAAGATCGACCCGCTGAAGGGATTGAAAAGGTTATTTGGCCTTGAGAGAATTTTTGAAGGGGTAAAGGGAATATTCAAGATTGTTGTCCTCGGAATAATCCTGTATATGCTATTAAAGAAGGAGATAGTGAATCTCCCGCTTCTTCCCGACATGGGTGTCAATGATATTGTGCAATTTTCATTCGTGCAGGTAAAAAAGCTTTTGCTGACATCTGTTGTGGTGCTCTCCATATTTGCAGTTGCAGATTATGGTTTCAAGAGGTGGAAATACTCGCGTGACCTGAGAATGACGAAACAGGAAGTGAAAGAAGAACATAAGGAGATGGAGGGCGACCCCAGGGTCAAGGCAAGGATAAAAAGCCTGCAGAGAGAGATGGCGCGGAAAAGAATGATGCAGGAAGTGCCGAAGGCAGATGTGGTAATTACCAACCCCACGCATTTCGCGGTGGCCCTTAAGTACGATCCATCCACCATGAGCGCGCCCGCTGTTGTGGCAAAAGGGGCCAATCTTATCGCAGAGAGGATAAAAGAGATAGCAAAAGAACATGGCGTGCCGGTATTCGAAGACAAGCCGCTGGCGCGATCTTTGTATAAACTTGATCTTAAGCAGGAGATCCCTGAAGTATTTTATAAGGCGCTGGCTGCCATACTCGCTAATGTATATAAATTAAAAGGAAGGAAAAGGTAATAGGCAATGGGGAAAGACAGAGGAAAGA
>JBEKJD010000198.1:0-7120 GCA_050011415.1 Dissulfurispiraceae bacterium
AGTAGGCTCTAATCTTGTCTTTTAAACTCTTCGGCAGCGGCACATAAACGAGTTCTTTTGCTTTGCTGTCCCCGTTCTTGAAAGACCAGTCATAAAACTTAACGGTTTTCATAGCGCTTTCTTTCTTATCTTTGGGAAGCAGAATAAAAGTAGCGCCGGCTATCGGCCATGCTTTTTTGCCAGGGGCATTGACAAGCCAGAGATAGAAGTCTTTTTTGGGATCGAAGTTGGCTGAGGCAGCGGCATCTTCAAAAGCCTCGAAGCTCGGCTCTAAAAAAGTACCTGCAGCATTCTTCATCTGTGTATAAGCGAGCTTGTTCTGTAATGCATAGGCAAATTCGACGTAGCCGATGGCAGCAGGAGCCTGTTCCACATAATTGGACACTCCTTCATTTCCCTTGCCTCCGATACCGACAGGCCATTTTACCGAAGTGTCGGCTCCGACTTTTGTTTTCCATTCAGGACACACTTCACTCAGATAAGTCGTAAATATCGCAGTTGTACCAGAGCCGTCGGACCTGTGGACAACAGTAATTTCAGAATCGGGTAATTTTGCCTGTGGGTTCAAGGCTTTAAGCTTTGGATCATTCCATGTTTTAATTTCGCCAAGATATATTTTGCATACAGCATCGGAATCCATCTTTAACTCTCCCGGCTTTATGCCCGGCACATGGACCGAAAGAACAACCCCTCCCATGACGGCAGGGAACTGGAGCAGGCCATCTTTGTTTAATTCCTCGGAGGTAAGGGGTTTATCGGATGCGCCGAAGTCAACGACCCTGCTGCTAATCTGCCTTATACCGCCTCCTGAGCCGATTGCCTGGTAATTAAGCTTAATTCCGGTTGTATTATGATAGTCATAAGCCCATGCTTGATATAGCGGGGCAGGGAATGTTGCTCCAGCACCGGTCAAAGTGTCCTCCGCATGCGCCATCGTAAACGTCAGAACACAAACAACTGCTAAAATCATACTTACAAATACTTTCATACTACCTCCTTAAGATATAATAGCCTCTCTTTTTTAGAATAAAGCTTTATTGTTACGCCAATGTTACAGAAATGTTAAATCTATATTACAATCACCTCCCTGTTTCTAATTACGAATTTAGAATTACGAATTAAGAATTAAAAGAAGAAGATATCAAATCCTTTGATTCGTAATTAATAGAATGACATTTCTTATGTTGTTTACTCTTACAATACTCTGCGAGCTGAAACAAACTCGGCACGTAGGGGATATCGCCGGCCTTGCAAGTGAAGATGAGCCATTTAGTCAGATAAGGGCATTTCAGGCGCGCGGACGACTTGATTTTCGCAAATAAGCCTTTTCTTTTTGCCGCGCCTGTCATCATCAGCAGGTACGCATGCCGATTATTATGAGCAGTTCTCTGTTAGTCATCATTTCTTTCAGGTATTCCAGTATGTCAACAAGGGCCGGATCATAGGCAATGATGATGCTTCCGGTCACTGGATTGGCACGCACGATGTTAATCCCCTCAGGGATAGGGAGATTGGCCAATCTCTTTAAGGTTGCTACAGGAAGCTGCTTAATTATCGGCGCATGCAGCCTGATGCGTCCAGGAACATGGTGCACTACCTTATACTCGACCATTCACTCCGCCTTTTTTTCATATCACTAAGTAAAGCATATTATTTTTACAACAAAATTAACTTAATGTTACAACTTTGTGACATTCCAGCAAAGTAGGCAAGTAATGAAAAGTCTGGGTTACATTTACAATAAACTCATTCTATTATAGACTTTGGGTATAGACTATAAATAATGTACACTATTAATAAACGCTGAAGAAGAGCAGGAGGATACCATGGCACTTTTTGATAATGGATTAAAGGGTAATGTTCTTACAGGATTAGCCATAGGCATTGGGGCATCTATATTTGCTCCCCAGTTGATTCCCGCATTGGCCGGCATAGTAAAGCCTATTGCGAAAGCTGCCATCAAGGGCAGCCTGGTCCTTTATGAAAAAAGCAAAGAGACGGTTGCCGAAGTAGGGGAAATGATGGAAGATATTGTTGCGGAAGTTAAAGCTGAAATGGCAGAATCGAATAACAAGGCAGCCGGGATTAGCCCTGAAGACGAAAAAGGCGCTTAATGATACCTGAAGCTGTTGTAAGCCACACTACACCTGGAAGAGTCAGAGTAAAAGTGCCTTCCATGAAGGGAGATGCAGAATATTTTTCTGCGCTGAAAGAGCATTTTACACATTGTGAGGGAGTTGACCAGGTCGAGGCCAATGCCCTGACAAGCAGCGTATTGTTCATACATTCTGCTGAGTTAAAAGCCGTAGCCGCATTTGCCGAGGACAATGCGCTTTTCAAACTCAGGAAATTAAGGCCGCAGGCTTCTTCTTTTTCCGTTAATTTTGCGAGAGCTTTTGGTGACTTTGACAGGAGAGTAAAAAGATTAACGGGTAGTGAGCTGGATGTCCCCGGAATTGCATTTGTAACGCTCCTGGGGTTTGGCATATACGAAATCGGCAGGGGAAATTTTGCTGCGCCTGCATGGTACACTGCTTTTTGGTACTCATTAAATATATTACTGAAATCACTGCCTGATACTGCCAAAGAGAATAACCAGTAGCGGCAGCCACGCGATAAACTGTCGCGCATGGCACGTTAAGAAAAACGCATTAGAAACCAGCTAAAAAGGAGGGTACTGTTATGGCCAAGATCGAAGGCAAGGCTGCTCAGGAGGAAACGGGACATATTGGAGCAGCAGGGACAAAGGTCAAAGAGGGGATCGTAAGCAGCCTTAAAGGGATAAATGAAATCGAGGCGGAAATAGTCAGTCTTGTGAGGAATACTGTCTCCAATGCACTGAAGGCAACTGCGTCAGTCGCTAATGAAGGTGTCGGCGTCACGAAAGATGTGGTAAAAGGCGCGATCCAGGCTACCGAAGAGGTTGGCACCGGCTTGATTCTTAGTACGAAAAGCGTTGCCAAGGGTATTGTAATGGGGGTCAGCGATGTAGGAGGCGATGTGCTGAGTGTTGCAGGGCAGACTGTCAAGGGTGCTGTCAAGGGCGCTGCCGAAGTCGGCGCTGATGTGGCAATGGTCGCGAGACGGGCTGTAGACGGTGTGATTGAAGCCACAAAAGAAATTGGCGGAAATGTGGAAGAAGCTGCCACTGTTGCTGTTGGAGGTGCAATAGAGGCCGCAGGCTCTATAGGAAATACAGCTGTGCGCGCTGTTAAGGACATGCTTGTTGGTGTTGTTGCCGGAGTGAAAGAAGTCGCCGGTACTGCGCTGCCGCATTCGTCGGGACCAGAGTCCTCTCATCAGGCCGCTGCGCCCGAAATTTCAACAAGGCACAGAACAAAAAGGGAAGAATAGCCGTAAGTGGTTCAGACAGTACACGCTACAGTACCAGGGAGGGCCCGATACAAGGTGGCCGGACTTTACCGTTCGGAATCACTGGGGAAACATCTTGAATCGGGCCTTTCAGGCAGGGAAGGGATCAATCTTGTTTCTGTAAACATATTGACCGGGAGCATTCTCGTATATTTCAATTCCGTCAATGACCCTCAATCCATTGCCCTGGTTATTCAAAATGTCGTCCTCGAACATAAGGGCAACGGTTTCAGGCAGGCTGAAGATTCTCCTCCGTCCGACTCCCGGCTTCCTGCCGCGGAAAGCCCTAAGCCTGAGCCCGGGCAGTCTTCTGCTCCAGCTAAAGAGATAAGAAGCAGGCGGAAAGTAAGAAGACTTGTCACGCATGCCGAAGATCAAACAGTTGAGGCCTGGCACACGATGGAATCATACGCGGTCCTCGGGATGCTGGATTCCTCAGCTCATAATGGCCTTTCCAGTGAGACCGCCCAGTCAAGGCTGAAGAAATTCGGTCCCAATCTCCTGCCGGAATCGGTCCCGCGATCAGGACTGAGCATTCTGGTAGATCAGTTCAACTCGATACCTAATGCCCTGCTTGGCGCTGCAGCCGGTCTTTCAATACTGACCGGAGGCATAGCAGATGCAGTGGTCATTGCAGGAGTAGTTGTCATCAATGCTGTTATCGGCTATGTAACTGAAAGCCAGGCCGAGAAAACCATCCACTCGCTCAAGAGCCTTGTAAGACCGTCTTCGCTCGTTGTAAGAGACGGTATTTATAAAGAGATTCCTGCCGAGGAGGTGGTTACCGGTGATATTCTCGTGTTCAGGCCCGGCAGCTATATCGCTGCCGACAGCAGGCTGATTGAAACAACCCATCTGAGCATCGATGAATCTGCGCTTACAGGCGAAAGTATGCCGGTCATAAAAAGTACAGCGAGTATATCTGAGAATAATGTGCCGCTTGCCGACAGGGTAAATATGGCCTATATGGGAACGCTGGTGACAGGGGGGCAGGGCCTTGCTCTGGTTGTAGCCACCGGAAAGTTCACGGAGATAGGGAAGATACAGGAACTTGTGGGATTTGCTGAGTCGCCGGATACTCCCATGGAGCGTCAGCTTAAGAAAATGGGCACACAGCTTGTTCTCATCAGTGGAGCAGTTTGTGGTCTTGTTTTCGTCATAGGTCTGCTCAGGGGGTATGGCTTTATCCAGATGCTTAAGAGCTCAATCTCTCTTGCTGTTGCTGCTGTGCCCGAAGGATTGCCGACTGTTGCTACGACGACCCTCGCCCTGGGGATCAGGAATATGAGACGGCATAAGGTGCTGGTACGCCATCTCAATGCAGTTGAAACACTCGGCTCGGTACAGACCATATGTATGGACAAGACCGGGACCATAACCCTTAACAGGATGTCTGTTGTTGCAGTTCATACGGGAATGAAGACTATAAGAGTAATTGACGACAAATTTCTGGCTGCTGGAAAGACTGTTAATCCGTATACCTCTGACGAGTTCCTTAGGCTCATTCATATATCGGTGCTCTGCAACGAGTCTGAAATAAGCGTAAAAGAACATACTGGTGAATCGTCTGCCGGAAACTTTTATGTCGAAAACGGCAATGGGAAATATGTACTGCAGGGCTCGCCTACCGAGAATGCCCTGATGCATCTGGCTATTTGTGCAGGCGTTGACATAATTCAACTCAGAAATATGTACCCGCTCCTCAAGATTAGCTTCCGGTCTGAAAACCGTAATTATATGGTCACCAATCACAACTATGGAAGCGAGGGAAAGATCAGGGCTGTGAAAGGCAGTCCTACAGAAGTACTGGCAATGTGTGATTGGTATATTAAGGACGGCGAAAAAATAGCGATCTCAGATGATGACAGGCTTGCAATAGAAAACGAGAATGAGCGAATGGCTGGTGAGGCGCTGCGGGTCCTCGGCTTTGCCTATGATCACGATAAAAACGGCAACAGTGAGTTGTCTGATATGAGCACAGGTTTTATCTGGCTCGGCCTCGTTGGCATGGCAGACCCGACGAGAAAGGGTGTCAAGGAACTGATCGGTCTTTTTCATCTGGCCGGAATAGAAACTGTCATGATAACCGGAGACCAGACACCTACGGCCTATGCTATCGGTAACGAGCTGAATTTGAGCAACGGCGAACAGCTCGAAATACTTGATTCTACCCACCTCACCGATATTGAACCCGATGTGCTGAAGGCGCTTTCAGAACGGGTCCACGTCTTTGCCCGTGTAAGTCCGGCCAACAAGCTTCAAATTGTGCAGGCCCTTCAGAGTACGGGGAAAGTTGTCGCTATGACCGGCGACGGCATAAATGACGGGCCCGCACTTAAGGCAGCCGACATAGGCATTGCAATGGGGCACACCGGCACCGATGTGGCCCGCGAGGTGGCTGATATTGTTATCGAAGACGACAATCTTGAGACCATGATAGTCGCTGTAAGCCACGGACGCACCATTTACAATAATATTCGAAAATCAGTGCACTTCCTGCTCGCGACCAATCTCAGTGAAATTATGGTTATGTTTACGGCAATTGCCGCCGGCCTGGGTCAGCCGCTCAACGCCATGCAATTGCTTTGGATCAACCTTTTATCAGATATATTCCCCGGACTGGCCTTGGCGCTTGAACCGCCTGAACCCGATGTCCTAAGCAAGCCGCCGCGCAACCCTGACCATCCGATTATTATGAGCAGCGACTTTAAAAGGATAGGGTTCGAATCTGCAATGATGAGCGCGACCGCTCTCGGTGCTTACGGGTATGGCATTATGAGATACGGTCGCGGAGCACAGGCAGGGACCCTGGCCTTTATGAGTCTCACATCGAGTCAGCTTCTGCATGCCATAAGCTGCCGCTCTGAGTCTCTCAGCATGTTTGACAGGGAGCGGCTTCCGTCAAACAGGTACCTTGATGCAGCGCTTGGAGGGTCATTTGCCCTTCAGGCCCTGACAATTCTGGTGCCGGGACTTAGAGGACTCCTCGGAACAACAGCGATAAATGTTACGGATGCCCTGGTAATCGGCGGAAGCGCGGTCCTCCCTCTGATTGTCAATGAAGCTACTAAAAACAAAATGAATGGGAGAATCGGAGAAACGGAGAAACGGTGAAAAACAAACGACTCACCGGCTCACCGATTCTCCGACTCACCGGTTCAGTATTTTTAACTGGAGGTGAAACGATATGAAAAAAGATTTCATGTTTACATCCGAATCGGTAACAGAAGGGCACCCGGACAAAGTCTGCGATCAGATAAGCGATGCTATAGTAGACCACTTTCTCCAGCAGGACCCTTACGCGCGCGTTATCGCGGAATGCGCTGTTTCGACATCAATTCTATTTATTGCCGCAAGGTTTGCCTCGGATGCGCATGTTGACTTCCCATATATTGCACGTCAGGTAATAGCCCAGATCGGCTATGAACAGCATGAGTTCAACGACAAGACATGCAGTATTTTGACAAGCCTCAAAGAATCACCGCGTGATGCGGATTTCTGTTTTGATGAACAAGAGTTGACGGACAGCGAAATCGAAGGCATACCTGTAAAAAACCAGGTTACGATCTTTGGTTTCGCCTGTAATCAAACCCCCGCATTTATGCCGCTTCCCATATGGCTGGCCCATAAGCTCGCCAGGCGGCTTACTTCTGCCCGACTTCTGAAGGTCCTGCCCTACCTCTCCCAGGACGGAAAAACCCAGGTAGGCGTTGAATTCAGGAACCGCATACCTTCCAGAATACACAGC
>JBEKJD010000199.1:0-7263 GCA_050011415.1 Dissulfurispiraceae bacterium
GTTTATGCCGTGTTCATCAAGCTGCTTGGGAATCAGATACTTTTTTGCTATCTGCAGCTTCTCCTCCTCAGTGTATCCCGACAGATACAATATTTCCATCCTGTCTCTCAAAGGCCCTGGAATAGTGTCTGTAAGATTTCCCGTAGTAATGAACATAACGTTGGACAGATCAAAAGGCACAGCCAGGTAATGGTCTGCAAAAGAATTATTCTGCTCCGGGTCCAGCACTTCGAGCAGCGCGGAAGATGGATCGCCCCTGAAATCGGATCCGATTTTATCGATCTCATCAAGCATGAATACGGGATTATTCGTGGCTGCCTGTTTGATGCCCTGAATTATACGGCCCGGAAGGGCCCCGACATATGTCCTCCTGTGGCCTCTTATCTCCGCTTCGTCCCGCACCCCTCCAAGTGAAACCCTGATGAACTCCCTCCCCACCGCACGGGCTATCGAACGGCCCAGCGATGTCTTGCCCACGCCCGGCGGACCTATAAAACACAGGATCGGACCTTTCATCTTCTCTTTCAGTTTCCGCACACTCAGGTATTCCAGAATCCTTTCTTTAACTTTCTCAAGATCGTAATGATCATCATTAAGCACTTTCTCCGCTTTGCGTATATCCAACAGGTCTTTCGTGCTCTTGGACCATGGTATTTCAGTAAGCCATTCAAGATAAGTCCTTATCGTACCGGCTTCTGCGCTGTCGGGATGCATCTTTTCAATGCGCCTGAGTTGTTTTTCAGCCTCCTTCATGACCTTCTCAGGCATCTTTGCATCATCTATTTTTTTCTTGAATTCCCTTACCTCTTCCGCGCGCTCATCGATATCACCGAGTTCCCGCTGTATTGCTTTCAACTGCTCTCTGAGGAAGTACTCCCGCTGGGTCTTGTCTATCTCACCCCGTGCTTCGGTCTGTATCTTCTGTTGAATGGTAAGGAGTTGGACTTCCCTGGCAAGTATTTCACCTACCCGCCTCAAACGTCTGACAGGGTCGGACATCTCCAGTATCTCCTGCGCCTGGTCGGTCTTCAGCCCGAGATTGGCCGTGATAAGGTCCCCGAGCCTTCCCGGATCTTCTATATTCTCGATCACTACCATAACGTCCGGCAAAACGGTTTTCCCCAGGGCTACTACTTTGTCCATCTGTTCTTTTACGTTCCGTATCAACGCCTCATTCTCAATGGATGCTTCGGCAGGTTTTTCTTCGGTGACCTTTTCTATGCCGGCCACAAAAAATGGTTCCTGCTGGATAAATCCGCTCACCCTTGCCTTGCTCAATCCCTGGACAAGGACTTTTACCCGGCCGTCAGGGAGTTTGAGCATCCTCATGATCATACAGACAGTGCCCATCAAATACAGATCATCGGTCGTGGGCGCTTCCACATTTAAGTCCCTCTGGGCCAGGAGCAGCACCATCCTGTTTGTGTTCAGAGCGTGATCAATCGCTTTTATGGAGATATCCCTCCCCACAAACAAAGGCAGGATCATATAAGGAAAAATGACTATGTCCCTAACCGGCAGCACCGGCACTGTATCGGGGATTTCTACTTCTTTGGTCTCTTCTTTATCGTTAACTTCAGCCATGTTCGATTCCTCCATGCCTTATCAGCACCCCCCAAAGTTCTTTGTGTATGAGCATATGAGTATATGGGTAAATGCGCACACGAGTAAACAACTTATTCGCTCATTCCATCATTTACTCGTTCATTCATTTACTTATTATTTATTCTACGGCCCTTTTAACAGTAATCACTACAGGCTTCATCTCCAGCTTCGGGAACCTGACGCTTATAACACCATGTGAGTAATACGCCTGTCCTTCGGAAACATTCACCGGGATCGGAAACTTTATCATCCGCCTGAACCCTTTAATACCACGTTCCATGCATATATAATGCATATCTGCTTCGCTGTGCGCATTGTTTCTTATCCCTTCAATAATAAGTATATCTCCGTATGCTATTATCGATACAGCCTCAGGCGCTATGCCTGGCAAGTCAATCTCAAAAACAAGCTCGCTGCCTGTTTCATAAAGATCTATCAGCGGCCAGACAGACGATTCCGCGTGATATAAACAAATACCTTTTTGTACGCTTTTCATGCTAATGTTTCATTTTCTGAATCAGGTACTGCCTGAGATCTTCAGACAATTCCTTGTTTTTAAGGCCAAAATCAACAATTGCCTTCAAATATCCCATTTTATCGCCGCAATCATACCTGTTGCCTTTAGTCAAATAACCGTATATCACCCGTCTGTTCAAAAGTTCCCTCAGCGCATCTGTAAGCTGTATTTCGCCTCCGGCTCCCGGTTTTTGTTTTTCAAGAATATCAAAAATATCCGGTGTAAGTATGTATCTGCCTATGATAGCCAAATTTGACGGGGCTTGGTCAGGTTTAGGCTTCTCTACAAGGTCCCTGATCCTGTATACATCTCCATCAAGCGTTCCGTCTATAATGCCGTACCTGGACACATCAGATCGGGAAACCTCTTCAAGAGCGACTACCGGGCATTTCACTTCATTATATACACGGAGCATTTCCTTAAGCAAAGGATAATCGGGGTCCACAACATCATCGCTCAGTATTACGACAAAAGGCTCGTCTTTGACAAAGGGTTTGGCACAGAGAATCGCATGCCCCAGGCCGAGCGCAACGCGCTGCCGGATATACGCAAAGTTGATATGACTGAGCTTGTTGATCTCGTCCAGCAGTCTCTTTTTGCCTGAGTTCCTGAGTTTCTCTTCCAACTCATAAGCGGAATCGAAATGGTCCTCTATGGCGCGTTTATATTTACCTGTGATAACAACAAACTCCTCTATACCGCAGGACATCGCCTCTTCAACTGCATACTGGATCAGAGGCTTATCAATTATAGGCATCATTTCTTTGGGTGATGCCTTGGTAGCCGGCAAAAAACGTGTTCCGAGCCCGGCTGCGGGTAATATTGCCTTTGTAACGCTTCGTTTCAATGCAGCTGTCTCCATTTTTTAAAATTAATTGAGCCAGAGTGCCGGAGACGAGACTCGAACTCGTACGAAACCAGGTTTCGAGGGATTTTAAGTCCCTTGCGTCTGCCAATTCCGCCACTCCGGCATATGTCAATGCATAATGCCATGCAAGAATAGAAAATATTATGTTACTTTATTAAGATACTAAAAAACAAAGGAAAGTGCAACTTTGCCATGATAGACGACAACTTCCTGCATGAATTATTAAAAAAGACACTTGCGCACGGCGGAGAATATGCAGATATTTTTATAGAGCACAGAGAATCAACTTACATACAGCTCGAAGACAACAGGATTGAAAAAGTCGTCACAGGTTCTATCTCCGGCATAGGCATCCGTCTTATTTACGAGGGAAAAACAGCGTATGCCTTCAGCAATGATTTTTCCGCAAATATCCTTTTGGACCTCGCTGCCACTGTCAGCAAGGCTGCTGCCGATACTGTCCGTGATGTCACAATAAATATGAAGCAGCAGCGGCCTCAGATAATTTTTTCAATCAAAATACCTCCCGCATCAGTCCCTCTCGAAAACAAAATTGCCCTGGTCCGGCAAGGCAACGAGGCCGCACGCTCTCTGGACAACAGGATAAAACAGGCAAACATCATATACAGTGACTCCATGAAAAAAGTAAAAATCGCAACATCCGACGGCATCATTGCAGAGGACAACCGCACCTATACCATGGGAATAGCTCATGTCATTGCTGCAGACGGCACTTCCATTCAGACAGGGAATGAGACAGCCGGGGGACTTACGGGTCATGAACTGTTTGAAACCGACCCGATTGAAGTAATTGCTGAAAGGGCCGCCCGGAGAGCGGTCATGTTGCTCAGTGCGCGAAAGGCCCCCGGCGGCAGAATGCCGGTCATTATATCATCGGCTGCCGGAGGTACTATGATCCATGAGGCTATAGGACACGGTCTGGAGGCAGATCTTGCCAGGCAGGGCTTGTCCGTCTATTCAAAAAAACTTGGTTCCCGGGTGGCTTCTCCGCTTGTTACAGTTGTCGACGATGCAACAATTCCAAACAAGCGAGGATCATTTTCCATAGATGACGAGGGTGTTATACCGGGAAGGAATGTATTGGTGCGCGAGGGAATTCTTATAGGGTACATGTACGATAAATACAACGCCTTCATCGATAAAACCAGTTCCACCGGCAACGGAAGGAGAGAATCTTACGAGCATAAGCCGATACCCCGAATGAGCAATACCCTGATCGCTTCCGGAAGACTTTCACCGGATGACGTGCTCCGGTCGGTTTCAAGCGGCCTGCTCGTGAAGAAAATGGGCGGAGGACAGGTAAATACCGTGACCGGAGATTTTGTATTCGATGTTCAGGAGGGGTATCTGATACAAAACGGCAGTCCGGGTGATCCGGTCAGGGGAGCCTCCCTTATTGGAAATGGCCCCGAGATCCTGTTATCAATAGATATGGTTGCCTCTGATCTGGGTTTTTCTATCGGCACATGCGGTAAAGACTCCCAAGGGGTCCCGGTTTCTGATGCAATGCCAACATTGAGGGTCCCTGAAATGGTCGTGGGAGGGGAAATTCATTAACACGGCGACGCGGGGATACTGGGTACGCGGCGACGCGGCGAAACGACAGTGACCATCCCTTCCTTGCTCCGTGTCCCCGCGTCGCCGTGTCGCCGTTTCCATTCCGGGGTGTGGCAAATCATACACAGCATAGATATTTATCAACACTTTTTAAAAAATTCTTATTGTTTTATATGTTTTTTTATATGGCATATCATTTGCTATGATTAAGTGTTCATGATGAGATTACAGCGGACAATAAAAAAAGAGGCTACGTTCCACGGTATCGGCCTTCACACTGGCAAATTTGCAACAGTGCGTCTGAAGCCGGCCTCACGGGATACAGGCATTGTCTTTTACAGGTCAGACAAGGGGACACTTATAAGGGCCAACACCGCATCGGTAATTGACACTTCTTTTGCAACGACAATAGGCTACGATGGCGCAAAAGTAAAAACAGTTGAGCATCTTCTCGCTGCAGCCACAGGACTCGGAATTGATAATCTGCTGATCGAGGTAGACGGACCTGAAATTCCAATACTTGATGGGAGTTCAACAGAACTCGCCGCGCTCATCCTTGACGCCGGTATAGCGAAGCAGGGCAAGAGAGCGTCTTATATAAAGATCGCCAGACCCATTATCTATGAGGATTCTCATGCCCGCATAATGGCGTTGCCGTTTGACGGCACCCGTATATCGTACTCCATAAACTTCAATCATCATATTGTGGGCCACCAGGAACTGACTCTTGACATTACGGAAGAAAGCTTTGTTAAAGAGATTGCCCCTGCAAGGACGTTCGGTTTTTTGAGAGATGTTGAGGCAATGAGGGCAAACGGTCTTGCAAAGGGCGGTTCGCTGGAAAATGCCGTAGTAGTAGGAGATGAAGGAATCCTGAATTCTTCAGGGCTCCGGTTCCGCGATGAGTTTGTTCGGCACAAAATACTTGATACTATTGGAGATATTTCACTTATAGGGTTTCCGATACAGGGGCACCTGCTACTGGAGAAGGCCGGTCATACAGCCAACCTGAGATTCCTCAAGAAACTGCTCGCTTCGACAGATTGTTTTCATTTCATTTCTGAAGTTGACCATGTTAGCCAACAAGTTTTAAACTACGGTTAGACCCCTGTTGAAAACTCGAGACTTTCTATCGGGGCAAAAAAAGAGGGAATACCCGATTTTCAGTTACTCCACAGTATAAGAAAATCATCCGGGTATTCCCTAATTTTTTCTACGTCCCGATAAAATTATTGTTATTTCTTCTTTGCAGTCTTCTTCGCAGTTGACTTGCCAGCTGCTTTTTTTGCAGGAGCCTTTTTTGTTGCGGCCATTTTTTTCACCCCCTTTCAGTCCCGGAAAGATCCTTCCCGGGCCTTCTAAAAGATTATTTAAGCAACAAAGTAATCCTCTACTCCGAGAGGATACGCTTTAAACTGATATCTTTTTTCTTTCTTGTTTTGTAGTCGGATTCCTCGATAACAGAACAATTTATTTGTTTGCCGAACTTCTTCTCAATGTCCTTTAACCCAAACCAAAGTGAAGGGGTCGACGGACCAATAACAATTAAATCCACTGTCGGGGCATCCTCTCCCTCGGCGTACGCACCGTAAATAAAAGCAAGTGTGACATCGTTGGCCCTTAAAAGGCTTTTCAGTGCGCCAGGGAGTCCAAGAGACTTTGCGATAAGATTTTTCAGCTCGGAATAAAGGGGGGATTTGCTGTTGGCCTGGAAATATTTCAGGTTTGCGACTTTCTCGCTGAACACTATACCCATCTCTTCCAGTTTGTCCAGCTCTCTTTTCACTCCCGACGGGTTCTTCCTCAGTAGCTTTGCAATCTCCCGCACGTAAAATTTCTCGTCCGGGCTATTCAGCAAGAGCGACAGCACATCGGCTCGAATCGATGAAGAAAATAAGCTTTTAAGCATCATGTTCCCTCATTGGTATAAATTATAAACAATGATAGATTTTTTGTCAACAAAAAAATTACATTTGAAAACGATAGTTGTTTTTTACAGAACATTCACTTTTGTAGAACAAACGTTCCTCATTATAAATCTTCTGTTCAGGATAGTGAATTGCGGAAGGGAGCGGCAGGGGCCGGCTGTTTTTCGACGCGATGCACGGGTCTACTGTAACGGGGGCGAGTAACGCCGAGCCCCAGCTGAGAATGCATTAGGATATCGCTGCTATGAAAAAATTGGAATCTGCTGACGAAAGTAGTTTCAGCGCGTCGAAAAACAAGTGCTCCACTTCTCCTGTCTTCCTTACTGACCCACTACGAAATATCGACTACTCCCTTTCGCAGCACTGTCAGTTCGGGTCCTGTGGCATCGACGATCGTCGACGGCAATACACTCTGAGATTCGCCGCCGTCAATGACCAGGTCAAAGGCGTCGTTAAAATAATCCAACACCATCGGTATATTTTTTCCCGGGGGCCTTCCTGAGATATTTGCGCTCGTCGCCGTAACAGGAAAGCCCGCAGCCCTTGCGAGCCTTAGTGCGAATGATTCTCCGGGCATTCTCACCGCCACCTTGTTGCCTGATGCAATAAGATCAGGGAGGCCGTCGCGTGCCTCGAACAGCAGCGTGAGCGGCCCCGGCCAGAATTTTCCGATCAGTGCGCCTGCCTCATCAGTGATTCTTTCCGTCAATAAAAGCAACTGCTCCATGTCCCCGATAATCAGCGGCATCGCCATGTTCATCGCCCTG
>JBEKJD010000200.1:0-5929 GCA_050011415.1 Dissulfurispiraceae bacterium
ACGACCCTCTGTTTCTCCCTTCGGCGCTTCGCCTCCTCAAGGACAAGATCGCTTTTAAATTTGTCGCCGGACATTGTTTCCATTCCCTCCCCGGTTTAAATCAACCGCCCCCGGCAGAATCGCCCTCAGCGGCTTTGCTCTTCCTGACAGCCAGAACGGTCCTGATAGCTGACATCAGCCTCTTGCTCAGGACCTCCGCGGTCACCGGCTTCATTATAAAATCACTCGCACCCATATTGAGGGCGCCTGTGACAAGGTCCTTCTCGTTATGGGCCGTCAGCATAAGAAAGGGTATATCCTTCAGCCTATCCTGCCCCTTCATCCAGACCAGAATTTCCGTTCCCTTCATTCCCGGCAAATTCCAGTCGCACAACACAATGTCGCAAGGTTTTGCCGCCAGCATTGTCATCGCCGATTCCCCGCTGCCCGCCTCCTCTACTTCTACTTTTCCGGGAAACGACGATTTGATGCAGGCTTTTATGAAAGTCCTCATGGGAGCAGCATCTTCAACTATTAAAATTATTATATTTTCCATAAAATATCCTGACAAAAAAAATCTTATTTTATTACTATGCGGTTTCTGCCGTCACGTTTAGCCTCATAGAGTGCTTTGTCGGCAGCGCTTGTGAGGAGAGCGGCGTCACCATGACCTGAGAATGTAGCGATGCCGCAACTGAAGGTGACCGAGAATTCCCGGCCATCAGCCTGGTTCTTGATCCGGGAAAAACTGAGACGGATGGCATCCAGAACTTTGGCCGCGTTGGATGCAGCAGTATCGCTTAGGATAACTGCGAATTCTTCGCCGCCGTAGCGGCCGACAACATCTGTCTTGCGGAGGCGCTGCTGGAGAAGCCTGGCAAGGCTCATGATGACCCTGTCCCCCGAAGGGTGTCCGTATGTGTCATTCACTTCCTTGAAATTGTCGATGTCGATCATGGCAAAGGAAAGGCTGCCGCCCTGTCTGCGGGCCCTCTCCATAGCAATGTCCAGTTGCTCCTCAGCCTTCGTGTGGTTGATAAGACCGGTGAGGCTGTCCCTGTCCATGTACGACCGGATGATACGCATGCGCTCGGCCCGCATGGACACTGATGAGATGAGATGCGCGGCCTGGATCGGCTTGGTAAGGAAGTCGTCACCTCCCATGCTCATAGCAGACATCTGCTTCGTAAGATTAGTCTCCGCCGAAAGAAAGACTATGGGAATGCTGACATACGTTTCCATGCCCCGTATGATCTTTGCCAGTTCGAGACCGCTGCACTCCGGCATATACACGTCCATCAAAATAAGGTCGGGGTTGAATTTTATGATGGCGGCGAGCGCCTCCCTCGGATCGTTCACCATAAAGGTTTCCATCCCGGCGTCCTGGAGGATCAGGGAATAGAAAGAGGAGAGGTCAACGTCATCGTCAATGATAAGGATGCGGTAGCATTCCACCACTTCTTTCCTGGTGATTGCGTCCAGTTTGTCGATGAGGGGCCCGACGCTGACCGGCTTGAGGAAATAAGCGTCCGCGCCGGCCCGCACCGCCTGCAATCGCGCATCGAAATCATTACGCACCGATATGAAGACGACCGGGATTTTAGTTTCCCTGGACGCCTGTATGGCTGTCATCGTCTCGGCGCCTGCAAGGTCGCCTCCGGGAAAGACCATATCCATGATAATCACCGCCGGTTCCGTTTGGCGCAGTTCCTCCCTCAGCTTGGCGAGGTCCAAAAAACCCTTCACATCATAACCGAAATGGCCGATCTGCATGCTTAGACTTTCCAAAACAGCAGGATCATCTTCTACAAGAAATACCGCCTTCCGCTCCCGGGCATTCGGGCCGCTTTCATCAAACGGCTGTGTTTCAGTATCAGTATATACTACAGTCATATCATTGGCGCCTTCTGCCCATTTGCCGGAAGCGCCGGAAGAGGCGGAGAGCATTTTCCCGATATGCATTGCCACATGAACATTCATAATGTCCCGGGCCATACAGCCCTTTTCTATTGCGACCTTCAGTTCGGACTCCAGTTCGCGGGCCGCAATACTCACTTCCTTAAAACCGAAAGAAGCGGCAGATCCGTTGAGCTTATGAAGGGCGCGGAGCAGCTCTTTGGTCCCCTCATCATTGCCCGGGTCCCCTTGCAAAGCAACCCAATCCTTCTCTATCTGCCTGATCTTTTCAGGAAGTTGTGACGCGTACATTTCGCGCAGTTTGTTCAGTCTGTCATTTATGGATGGCCTGCTCACAGTTTGACATCTCCTCCGCAGTTCCCTACCGGCAGGGTAAAAATGAAGATCGGACCCTTGCCCGCTTCGCTTTCCGAATCCTTACACCTTAAACTTGTTGACCATATCACGCAGGTTGTCCGAAAGAGTTGAAAGCTTCCGGGTGATGGCGCTGATCTGGCCAATAGAATCAGTGGTCTGGGTGGAGCCTGAAACAATCTCACGCAGGGCCGCCACCACCTGGCTGCTGGCTGTATTCTGCTGCTGGGTAGAGAGGGATATCTGCCTTGCCGCATCAGTGGTGGTCTGGGCCGCAGCAACGATCTCGCTGAGAAGTGAGGCTGTCTGATTAGAGTATTCCATTCCCTCCTGTATGCCTTTGGACCCCTTTTCAGATGCAATGACCAGCCGGTTGATCTCATCCTGTATTTCGTTGACCTTTGCTTCGATATCACCGGTAGATTCCATAACACTGTCCGCCAGTCTCCGGATTTCCACTGCAACTACACCGAATCTCTTGCCTGCTTCACCGGCACTGGAAGCCTCTAAAGCAGCGTTGAACGCGATAAGTTTGGTCTGGTCGGCAATGGAATTAATGATCTCCATGACCTTGGATATCTCCTTGGATTTCCGTCCCAGTTCCACTATTTCCCTGATGCTGTTCATGTTGTCGCTGTTAATATCGTTCATTTTCATTATCACTGATTCCACCGCGCCGTCGCCTTTCTTTGTGTCATCCCATGTCTTCGTGGCGATCTCCACCACGGCGTTGGAATGGTCGGCGATCTGGGTGGATGATGCGGCAAGCTCTTCCATTGTTGAGACGATTTCAGACACTGCCGCAGATTGTTCAGAAGCGATAGCGGCCTGCTCTGCCACTGCTGCCGACACTTCACTTGAGAAGGAGGCAATCCCCTGAGAAGCCTCGGATACCTCCCCGATAACATTGCCCAGGCGTCGCGCCATTTTGTTAAGCGGGACGCATAAAGAGCCTATTTCGTCGCTGCTGTCGGAATGGAACTCGCGGGTCAAGTCCCCATCCGACATGTAGTTTATCTCCTCTGTCAGACGGGAGATCGTACGCCTGACCGAAAAGTAAAAGCCGATAAAGATATAACCGAGCAGAAGGAACATGGCTGCAGCAACGAGTATATTCGTGTATTTTTTATTTGAAAACTGCTGCACCCTGCTGCCAAGGAGATTGTCGAGGACCGGCACAACTTTATCGTAAAGCATGAAAGTGCTCTCAAGAGAGTCCCGCACCGCTGAGGAATATCCATCGACCCCTATCCCGATCTTTTTTGGGTCCAACATTTTTTTCTGTACCGTTTCAAGAAGAGCGCTGGTGGAAATGAGGTACTTCTGCAGCGCATCATGCAGAAGCGGCTTAAGCCCGGCATTCCCCCGAACAGCTGCATCATAGTCGCTCTGAATTCCATCGATATCGGATTTAATGAGCCCCGACAGGACTATCATCTGCGTCTTGTCATCAGCAGAAAGCTTTCCGCTCAGTGCTATGCCCGCCCCAAGCTCTCTTATATCGGAGAGTTTTTCAAGAAGATCGGGAAATTTGAACACGGCTATGTCCATCGTGTAGTAGCTGTCGATATCCGGATCGAGCACGAGATTGGAAGCGTCGCCGATATTGGAATAAAACGTTGAAGCAGCGGAAACCACGCCTGCAATCATGCGGCGCCTGTCTCCGGGAGAGAGCGCAACGGTCTTCTCGCCGAAAGCCTTCCATTTCTCCTTTACTTCGTTCCACCGGGCACTGGCATTCAGTACCCTGCCCGGCCCGCTGTCTACAGTATCTATTTCCCTTATAGTTCCTTGTATTGCAGTTGAGAGTTCCGCGAGCCTGCCCCCAGTTGCAGACCTGGAACTGGAGGAGAGAGAGCGGTATTCATAGAGGTCCTCGAGCAGCCGCCTCATCGGCTGCTCGAACTGCAGTCCGATCCTTTCTTCCGAACGGAAATCGATAGTCTCATTGATCTGCTCGATAAACTGAAACATCAGCACGGCGGTCATGAAAACAGAGAGCGCTCCGATAAGGGCAAACTTGTACGGATACGCCAGTTTGTTCAGCAGTGAAATGACGGGATTAAAAATTTTACCCATATGTATGCATACCTCCCCGTAAAATAATTATGCATTGTTCTTTACACTGCAATTCTTAACTGTCTTGAGCGGTCCCAGTCCTTTTACTGTTTCGACCATATCTTTTATTACCGTGACGAATTTATCACCCTCGCCTGCTGAGACATAATCAAACCTGCATCTGTCTTTGTCAATACCGAATTGGCCCAGGAGCCTTATAAGCATCCTGTGGCGCTGCACCGCCCTGTAATTGCCTTCCTTATAATGGCAGTCTCCAGGATGACATGCGAGAATTATAACACCATCAGCGCCTTTTTCAAAGGCCTTCATAACAAACTGGGGATCAACTCTTCCACTGCACATAACCTTTACGATATTTACATTCGGCGGATAAAGGTTCTGCGAAGTCCCGGCCTTGTCCGCCCCTGCGTAAGAACACCAGTTGCAGAGAAAACCTACGATCTTCGGCTCAAATCCGTTGCCCTTTATTGTCATGCAAGCACCCCCTCTATCTCCGCAATTATTTCTTCGTTTGTAAAATGATTGCTTTTAATGGCGCTGCACGGACATGCCGCAACACAGGCGCCGCATCCCTGGCATAGCACATCAGTGACCGCAGATACCTCTTTGTCGGCATCAAAGGCGATTGCCTTGTAAGGGCATACAGATATGCAAACTCTGCAGCCGGAACACCTTTCAGAGTCAATAACCGCAGTTATCGGGTTTATCTCGAGCTTTCTTCCGACAACCAGCCCGGACAATATATGGCCCGCAACTGCCATGCCCTGACTCATTGCCTTCTGTATGTCCATAGGGGACTGGCAAGTACCTGCCAGGTAGACACCTTTGATCTTGCTCTGTGATGAGTCCAGCCTGCCGTGGAGCTCTTCAAAAAAACCGAACTTGTCCTGGGCCGCCTCCAGGACAGCTCCAAGTTTTACCGAGTCCTCAGCAGGAACTACCGCCGGACATAGAATGACCATATCAACAGGGACGGTACCCTTTTTGCCTGCGGCGTCTTTAAACTTAACGGATTTTTTACCGCCCTTCTCATTTACGTTTATGTCCCTGATATCGTTATATCTGATAAAAGTCGCATTATGGTTTTCCATGGCATGATTATATAAGGTAAATTCCTCTTTGCCCGGGACCGAAAGCATTTTATAGAAGTGATAAATTTTTGTGCCGGGCAATTTCTTCTCAATAATATGGTTGAACTTGAAGGCGTACTGGCAGCATACACCGGAGCAATATTCCCTGTGGTTTTTATCAAGGCTCCCTACGCAATGTATGATCGCTGCGCTTTCAGGCCGGATGCCGGAAGAGGTCCTGATCTCACCATCAGTCGGGCCGTTTGACGACAACATCCTCTCAAACTCAGCGCCGGTGTAAATGTCCTCCAGCTTGCCGCGGCCGAGATTGGGTATATTGGAGCAGTCGTACAATTCCGAGCCTATTGCAATTACAATTGCGCCTATATTTCTTTCGATGATATTTTCTTTATCATCATAATTAAAAGCATCGTCAACAGGACAAGCGCTTTTGCAGAGGCCGCAGTCTTCGCCCTTGCTCCTCAAACAGATTTTATAGTCAATAAATGGGGCATACGGCAAGGCGCCGG
>JBEKJD010000201.1:0-5906 GCA_050011415.1 Dissulfurispiraceae bacterium
ATCTGTCCGATATTGTTGCCCAAATATTCAGTAAACCAGAGATTGCCATCAGGTCCAGCCGTAATGCCGACAGGGTAGCTGAAGGCTGTAGGGATAGGGAATTCAGTAATAACACCGGCAGTTGTTATCTGCCCGATATTGTTGCCATACAATTCAGTAAACCATAGATTGCCATCCGCCCCAGCCGTAATGCCATAAGGCTGCGCGTTGGTTGTAGGGACGGGGAACTCAGTTATAACACCGGCAGTTGTTATCTGTCCGATATTGTTGCCTTTACCTTCAGTAAACCAGTTATTGCCATCCAGCCCACCTGTAAGGCTATGAGGCTGGGCGTTGGATGTGGGGATAGAGAACTGATTAATAGTGACCGCATTTGCGGGTGCACCGGTAAACATTACAAGACCTAAAAGCAAAGTGTATAAGAAAGTTCTGAATCGGGCTATAAGCATAAAAGCAATACTTCGAGACATTCAATCCCTCCCTCTTTATAATGCATCATAAACAGAATAAACCGTTACGCTAAAACCTGTCAATAGCCCGAATTGCTTCTAATAAATAAACGCATATATTAGTCTTATGTGAAGAACATTATATGACAATTATACGACTTGTTTCCCATTTTTAAATACCGCCCTGAGCGTGAAGTTCCGTGTCACTATCAGGAAATTGCCCCTGGCAATCTCACCCTCATCCATGCATGCGGCAGATATAATCTGCTCCATGGGCAATCCCGCTTTTCTGAATAATTGCAGTTCATCAAAAAAAGAGCTGCCGTGCGCTGTTCCTTTAGAGCCGCTGTCGGTTCCGATACGCAAAATCACCCCGATTGATGCAGCATAACTGACTGAAGAAAGATGTTTTTCAACAGTCTTCTCTATAAGCGCCTGCCCGGCAGCCGGACACAGCCTGGCAAGGCTGTGGAGCGCAAATATTGTAGGTATCCACACAATGCCGGCTTCTGCCATTGTATGCAGTGTATCACGCGATACGAAATAGCCGTGCTCAATCGAAACCGCTCCAGCATTAATAGCGTTCCGCACTGCCGCATCGGAATTGGCATGACAGACCATATGCAGATTCCTCGACCGGGCTGTTTCGTTGAGTGCATGCAGTTCCTCCGGAGAAAAACCTCCATCTGTCACCAATCCTGCTTGTTGCGCTGAAACAATGCCGGAATTGATTACTTTAAGAAAATCGGCGCCGGCGCCGGCGATTTCACGCACTGCTTTTCTTATCTCTGAAGTTCCTGAAACTCCCTTGCCCAGAAATGACCCGTAGGTTCCTTTCTTGAATAGTGCATAACCGGCTGACCTGACTTCCACGCCGGAATGGAAAAGAGCCTTGGCTTGCAGGCCGATGCCGCTCCTTTGCCCCATATCGTTTACAGAGAAAATCCCGCGTGTGACATATGCGTTTTTTATGACAGGCAGTTCGCTGAGTGTCAGGGGGCTTCCATCAAGCATGAAATGCATATGCGCATCTCTGAAGGGAGGTATCTTAATGGCTGAAGCATTGCATAAATCATCTGCCATAATTATGATATACTTTACTAATTAATACGCTTTGTCAAGGAGGCGCGAGCAGGGGACGTGGAGATAGCGGCTCGTTTGAACAGCCTGAAAAAGTATATTTTTTTCGAATTTCTGCATATTGCAGGCAGGGTATTTATACTTGTCAGACATTCTGAGCACGTGATCCTGGGAAAGCGGAGTCTTACAACTGAAGAAAGGGAAAACGGTATAGTCCTTGTATTTAACTCGGGGATGAACTTCCAGTGGGATGAGTACGGTATTACCGCAACTCTCGTATTCGGCAACACGCCCCAGAAGTGTTTTATTCCGGCTGATGACATAGCAGCTGTCTGGTCTTCCGAACTCAATGCTCAGTTTATTGTATTACCGCAGGATGGGGGAATGCCGGACTTCAAAGCAGGGAGTTCAATGGGGAGTTTAATCAAAGCTGAAGCCCCACATGAATTACCTGGGAACGTCATTAAGGTCGATTTTACAAAGAGACCCAAAAAACACGACTCCTCAGACGGGACGGACTGATATGGATAATGAACACCTTGTGCATGATTTGATTGTGGACCATCTGAAATACAGGTTCAGGAAGGAATACAGTGAAATAAAGGTCAATCCTGGCGGGGACCCTGATTTGACCCTGTCAAATCACGGCCTTGTGCTTGCCGCTGTTGAAGTTGAAACTGCAGGCAGTATAACTCCTGAAAAAGCTCAGAAATGGAAAAACGTGGCGCAGCCCGGCGTCAAACTTATTCTGATGGTGCCCAAAAGCTCACGCGTAAAAGTTATGGAGATGTTATGGCAGAACGGCATTGCCGATAGGGTAGGTGTGGGTACTTATGATATAGCAATCACGATGCCGTAAATAATCAGAATCGGGGAAAGGGCGTAACGGCGAAGTGGAGCAAAAGACTTTTCACTGATTCTCCGGTTCACCCTTTCTCCGATTCTGATTTTATTTTTTCTCCTCTTCTGGAGGGGGCATATGCCGTATAAGTTTACCCTCTACCTGGTAAATTACCATTTCAGCAATGTTGGTAGCATGATCTGCAATACGCTCAAGATATTGAGCGACAAAGATTATTTTCATGGCCCTCGTTACTGCTGAAGGGTCTTTCACCATGAAAAAGACCAATTCTTTCAAAATTTCATCTCTCAGTTCATCAACTTCGTCATCTCTCATGATGACATCCATTGCCAATTTTTTGTCCCCTTTTACAAAGGCGTCAAGTACGTCTCTTGTCATGCCCTGCGCCACTTCTCTCATCTTCGGAATGTCGATATATGGTTTTAATATCGGCTCTTCATTAAGTTCAAGCGCCCTCTCGGCAATATTAGACGCCATATCACCCATCCTTTCGAGGTCCGTGGTAATCTTCATCGCAGTTGTTATAAATCTCAGGTCGCTTGCTTTCGGCTGCATCAGTGCAATGAGACGTATGCACTCCTCATCTATTTCGCTATCAAGCAAGTTTACCTGATGATCTTTAGCAATAATATCTTTAGCGAGTTGGTTATCCCTGTCGACGAGTGCCTTTATCGAATCCCTGATGGCATTTTCAACCATGGAACCCATTGTAAGGACCGTCTCTTTAAGCCGCATCAATTCCTCATCGAAAATGGACATTATCCAAACCTCCCTGTAATATAATCTTCTGTGAGTTTTTCCGTCGGAGCCGTAAACATTTTGTCAGTCTTGTCAAATTCGATCAACTCTCCAAGCATCATAAATCCTGTCCAGTCGGATATGCGCGCCGCCTGCTGCATATTATGGGTGACAATTATTATACTGACAGTATGCTTCAATTGAACGAGAAGTTCTTCTATTTTACCGGTTGAGATAGGGTCCAGGGCAGAAGTCGGCTCATCAAAAAGCAGGACATGAGGCTCAACCGCCAGCGCCCTGGCAATGACAAGCCGCTGTTGTTGCCCGCCCGAAAGGTCATAGGCGCTGACATTAAGCTTGTCCTTTGCTTCGTCCCACAGGGCAGCGTTTTTAAGGGCTTTCTCAACCCGTTCTGATAGTTCCGACCGCTTATTAACACCTTTCAATTTAAGCCCGTATGCGATATTGTCAAAAATAGTCATCGGGAAAGGCGTGGGCTTCTGAAAGACCATTCCTATATTGCTCCTCAGCTTGATTACATCTACGTCATTTGAAAGAATATTCCTGCCTTCGAAGAGGATCTCGCCCTCGTATCTGTTCCTTGGATACAGGTCATGCATACGGTTAAAACATCTCAGCAATGTGGTCTTCCCGCAGCCTGACGGTCCGATTAACGCAGTTACCATATTTTTATGAGCGGACACATTGACCTGTTTTAGTGCATGGACGTTGCCCGCATAATAAAAGTTCAGGTCTTTAGCTTGTATCTCTACTGTATCGGTCACTATTTGTACCTCCATTTAATGATGAGCCTGCCTGCAATGGTAATCAGGAGAATGAACATAGTGATTACAAATGAAGCCCCCCACGCCTGAATGTGCCATTCGTCGTAAGGGCCCATAGCGTAATCGAATATTGTAGTGGTCAATGACGCGATCGGTTGTCGCATATCGGTGGAAAGGAAGGAATTATTAAATGACGTAAACAGGAGCGGAGCAGCCTCGCCGGCCACCCTGGCAATAGAAAGCAGTATTCCCGTAAGGATTCCTGTTGCTGCGCCTCTATACACCACCTGTATAATAACCTTGTAGTAGGGCGCTCCAAGGGCAAATGCAGCTTCCCTCAAGGTCCACGGCACAAGAGAAAGCATGTCTTCTGTTGTTTTAAGTACCACAGGGAGCATGATAATTGCCAGAGCAACAGCTCCGGCCCAGCCGTTGAAATGCCCGACAGGTTTGACCAGTACAGCATAGACAAAAGTGCCCACCACTATGGCAGGCACGCTGACCATAATATCAGCAAGCATGCTTATGAACTGTGCCAGCCTGGTCCCCCTTGCGTATTCGGCAAGGAACGTACCTCCCAGGATGCCCACAGGAACTCCTATCAGCGTAGCAGAAGATACTATCATCAACTGACCTACAAATGCGTTGCGCAACCCGCCCCCCACAACGCCTGGCGGTGTAGGATCGTTGAGGAACAGGTTCGGCGTAAGGGCCCCGATACCGCGTACAAGGACATCGCCGAGAATAAAAACGAGCCAGAACAGTCCTGAGAGGGCAGCGAGAGTACTTAAAGCGAGGGCCGCAGTACTTTCGATTTTTCTTCTTTTGTCGACATTCATCGCGATTCCCTACTCTCAGCACGGAGCAGAAAAAACTTTGCAATTGCAAGGACGATAAAGCTCATTACGAAAAGGATGAGCGCAAGAAAAAAAAGCGACGAAAGATAAATGTCTTTGTCAGCCTCGGTAAATTCATTCGCAAGCGAAACCGTTATGGTTGCAGCCGCATTAAAGAGCGATGAGGTAATCTGGTGATTGTTGCCAAGGACAAAAGCCACTGCCATAGTCTCTCCCAGGGCCCGCCCCATGGAGAGCGTAATGCCTCCATAAACGGCGAGCTTTGAATAGGGTATTACAATATTTTTCACAACTTCCCATCTCGTTGCGCCGATGGCGTAGGCAGACTCCTTGACCACGGCAGGCGTCAGGTTAAACGAATCCCTCGAAATGCTCGCGGTGAACGGTATGATCATGATGCTCAAAATGACACTTGCCGTTAACATATCGATGCCCATGGGCGTGCCTTTGAACAACATTCCCACTACAGGCAGCGCGCCGATGCTTTTCTGAAGCGCCGGTTCGATATAGCGCGACATGATCGGGGCAAGAGAAAACAGCCCCCACATGCCGTATATAATACTGGGTATTGCCGCCAGGAGTTCAATGGCGATGCCGATAGGTCCTCTAAGGAAGTCAGGAGATATTTCGGTGACAAATATGGCAATGCCGATGGCTACAGGCACGGCAATAATAAGGGCGAGCGCTGTTGTAACGAATGTTCCAAATATTGTAGTCGCAGCCCCGAAGTTTTCTTTTACCGGGTCCCAGTCAGTGGATATCAGAAAGTTGATGACGCCGAAATGCCCTATAGCAATCGATGACTCCCGCACGAGAGTGATGAAAATGCCGATAACCAGAAGCACTACAACTGCTGAGGCAAACGCCGTGATAAGGGAGAATGCGAAGTCAACAGGATTTTTTTTGTCAATTATGGGCAAGCTGACTGCTCCTTCCAAAAAAATGATAAAGTTTGAATGTCAAATTTTGAATTGTGAATAAATAATAATAACGTATGGAAGTCATTCCTAAATTCAAAATTCAGCATTCAAAATTCAGCATTGCTATCCGGTGAGCAAAAGGCAAATAAAAGGGTCAGGATATATAATACATACCTGACCCTTTTATTTCAATCTAACTCTTAATAGACGCCATG
>JBEKJD010000202.1:0-5881 GCA_050011415.1 Dissulfurispiraceae bacterium
AAAACTCCAGGGTATCAGGTGCATGTGTTTCCCCCATGTCAGCTTCCCGGCAAGATTTGGGAAACTCGAATGAAAATTTCTCAGAAAGAATTGAAACCTTGACTGAGGAAACCAGGTATTCGGCGTCGAGATTATAAAGAGCCCGTCAGCGGCAAGGTGCCTGTTTATCCCGGAAAAAAGCAAGCCCGGGTTGGTAAGTAATGCAATAACCTCACAGCAAACGATACAGTCATAAACCCCTATTTCCGCAGGAATACCATTGTTCAGATCTGCAATAAAAGATTTTCCATAGCCAGGACGCTCCGATGCAATCCAATCGATTGCGTCAATCTTTTCGACTGAGTAATCTATTTGACTTAACAGCCATCCATTCCCTGCACCAACGTCCAATATGCTTTTGGGTTTTGATTTGTTGATAATTTGAGCGACCACAGGCATATAAGGTTTCATCGACAACTCCAGACTATTCTTTCTTTATCGAGCAAGGGAGACCTCTCCAAGGTATTCTTTCACTTAATATCGTACCACGGAGAAAGAAGACGTGTAAATTGCCCCAAAGTTAACTTTGCGTTCTTTGGACCGTACGCCTCATTTCGGAACTCTAATGCAATGGCAAAAAGTTTTCTGATAATTCTCAGTCGAAGGAGATAAAGATGCCAAACATTACTACACGTAACTTTGCACGCCAACTTTTGCACCCACATTTATTTTTAAGAGAAACCTTGCATTAGCAGCAAAAACGCCACAGAGTTGACTTCAGGAAGGAATCTTGCCAAAGAGTTTTCCTTATGACAGGAGTTTGACAGGGAGCACAGTTCACACAACACACTTGACAACACAGTTCACAGCACTTGCAAAATGCGATATCCTCAGCTATCATACGACGCAAGCGCATGAATCTCTTCAGCAAACGTCTATGGATTGTTAAGCATATTAGCCGAGGCTGGCTGCGATCCCGATGACGCGGGCGAAAGCGGCTATTGACCTATTACCATAAGGAGGCAATAATGAAAAAAATAATCCTGGTAATTCTTATCACTCTCTTGAACAGTACAGCATTCGCCCAAAATTCAGGCTTGAAGCCAGGCCTGTGGGAATATTCGCCGATCAGCCAAATCATTGATGGCCGTGACATGAGTACGCAGATGTCCTCAGCCAGGGCCAAAATGCAGGAGGCAATGGCCAATATGTCACCTGCTCAGCGTGAGCAGATGCAAACCACGATGGGTCGCCAAGGGTTGCTCTCCGGAGGCGTAATGCAAATTTGTATCAGCCCGGCTATGGCGGCCAAGGACAAGCCTATGGCAGACGCCAAGGGCGACTGCGAATCGACCAGGGTAAGCCGCAGCGGCAACAAGACCAGTTTTGAGATCAATTGCACCACCAAGGAAGGCACCAGCGTCGGCAAGGGCGAAAGTACTGTCAGCGGCGACACGGTGACTACACGCATGGATCTGGCAACGACTGATAATCGGGGTAATCGCCACACCATGCGTAGCGAGATACAAATGAAGTATCTCGGCTCCGACTGTAAGGGTATCGTGCCGGCGGATGAATTAGCCCAGAAGGCCCGGAATCGTGCGCGGTAAAAAGGGTGTCCCTCTATAAAGAAAGTCTGCTTTAATATGAGGTAATGGGCTTTAACATCGACATTCATGTCCACTCGAGAGCTAGTGGAGACTCCGATGCAGACCCTGAAGAATTGATTCTGCAGGCGATCAAAATTGGACTCCATGGAATCGCTTTCACTGAACATTGTTCTTACAGGGCTTCGGAGCCTGTCGAATTCTTACGGGAAAAATACAGGAATAAGGTCCTGGTGTTTCGAGGCGTTGAGTTTTCTGCAGCAGAAGGCCACTGTTTGATCTTCGGGATGGATACAGACGAAATACTTTCAGCGTATTCACCCATAACGGAAATTTCACTTACTGTGAATCGGTTCGGAGGGATAGTCATTGCATCGCATCCATACCGGGGAATTAACAGCATCGGCGATGCCGTAAAAAAGACAAATGGTCTATGCGCTATCGAGGGGCACAACGGCTGCAATCTTCATTCTTTAAACATGAAGGCTGTTAAAGCCGCAACTGCATTATGTCTCCCTTATACCGGAGGCTCAGATGCCCATGATTCCCATGGGGTAGGCCTGTGTTATACAGAATTCCATGACAAAGTAACGCCAGACAATTTTATCGATCTTCTGAAAGAGGGGAATTATAGCGGGATAGATACAAGAAAGGTAAGCAAGGTGCAATTTCCGTTGAATTCAGCTCAGAAAAGATATTGTTTCTGAGAGGACTCTGTCCTGAGGAACTATTTCGCTTTATGCTTACACTGCGCCCATGTTCAGGAATTGTTTCGCAAGAATGGACACAGTTCTGTCTCGATCAAAATTTTTCTGTCAAAGTCCGCCCGGTTACTATGAGATAAAAAATTACTTTTGAAAAGCTCCTGTATGCAAAGAGGCTTTTTGCATTGCCTCACAAAACAGAATGTGCCGTCGAGACTTGCATGCCGTACAGGAAGGATTGCGCTGGATCTGTCCAAAACAGTCTCAGGGGCAGTAGGGCCAAAGATCCCGATTGCGCTGACACACAGGGCATCAGCGAGATGCAGCGGGCCTGCGTCAACACCTATGAACAGGTCAGAGGATTCCAGTAGCCGGAGAAACGCTTCAGACTTTTTCAGGTTTTTTCCGAAAACAAAAATATCAGTATCAGCCCTGATGCTGCCGCGCTCTCTCTTTTGCAGGGCCACGGTTATTCTTGCGCCCGGGAAGCGCTGCCTGACTTGACTGATGAGCGCCTCTGCATCATTGCTGCTCAGGCTTTTTGTGACATCTGTTGAGAAGGGCGAGATAAGGATATTAGTGACAGAGTAAGTTTCCGGCTTTTCAACGGAAACTGCGGAATCTTCCAGCAAAAGGTACTCCCGCACTCTTTTGTAGAGGTTATGCTCTTTTGCGTGAGAAAGAAAGGAGCCGTAAACCGAAAATTTTTCAGCAAACGTTATAAAGAATTTTGAATCATCGCCATGGCTCCAGGGGTTGAGACCTATATCGATATGCCGCTTGCGCAGGATGTTCGTTATAATCAGAAATTTGATGGGATTTTTCCTCTTGTTTACTTCATACAATTCCATTTTGCCTTTTATGATCCTGCGTGCATACGGTGCCATCTGAGGAGAGGTCACCAGAATAAAGGATTTTTCGGGATAAAGGGCCATGAACTCACTTATGGCCCTGAAAGCTATAACGCAGTCTCCGTAACGGGAAAAGACAGAGAAAAGTATGGTTGGGGAATTTATTATATCATCGCGCGTCAAGGGTGAGTTTCTGTGCAGGGTTCTTTTTAACCGGCCTTGCAGCAATAACTTCCACATTCAGGCAGATTCCACGCTCATAAATTGCATACTGTAAAGTTCCTGGTAAAGGCCGCCACGCGCGAGCAGTTCTGCGTGAGTGCCTTCCTGAATTATCCTGCCGCTGCTCATGACAGCGATCCGTGTGGCTCTCTGAACTGTCGAGAGCCGGTGTGCGATAACAATTGTTGTTCTGCCTGACATTAACTTTTCAAGCGCCTTCTGTACCTGATGCTCTGATTCGGTATCGAGCGACGAGGTGGCCTCATCCAGGATCAGGATGGAGGGGTTTCTGATTATCGCCCTGGCAATGGTGATCCTCTGCTTCTGCCCCCCGGACAATCTCACTCCCCGCTCGCCTATCATGGTTTCATAGCCCTGGGGCAGTTCCATAATAAATTCATGGGCGAACGCTGCCCTGGCAGCCTCTGTCACTTCTTCGTCAGTTGCACCCGGCCTGCCGAAAAGGATATTGGCTTTTACGGTATCGTCGAAAAGAACAATGTCCTGTGTAACAGATCCGATGTGACTCCTGAGGGACTGGAGAGAAAGGCCCCTTATATCCTTGCCGTCGATATAAAGGCCCCCCCCGGTCGGATACCAAAAACCGGCGACAAGGTCGACAAGCGTGCTCTTTCCAGCGCCGCTGTATCCCACGAGGGCCACGATCTCACCGGGTCTCACGTGCAGATTGACGCCGCGCAGAGCGTCGTTGTTGGATGACGGATATCTGAAGGAAACATTGTCGAAAACAATGTCGCCTTTTACAATTATTTCTTCACCGCCCTGTTTTTCAGGTTCGGCTGAAATGATCTCAGTGATCCTCTCGATTGCGGTGCGGCCCTGCTGGAAGTTGTTATTGACCCGGCTAAGGCGCTTGAGAGGGGTAAACATCAACCCTATGGCAGCGAGAAACGATACAAAGTCTCCCGGAGTGATTTTATTCGAAAGTACCAGACTGAAACCATAGTACATAATGATAGCGATGCCAACGCCTCCTAACGCCTCGGCAATGATGTATGAGGCCTCATTAATCCGCGTTTCCCTCATCGAGTTACGGTAAAAATCTGCAAGCTCCTGATCGTTCTTTGCCTTCAACTCCCGCTCCATAGTGAAAGCCTTGATGATCTTGATGCCCTGAAGGCTCTCGTTGATGATCGTCGTAATTCTGGCCATGATTATTCTGGACGTCATCGTCGTTCTTCTCATCCTCGAACCGAGATGGCCTATGCTGTAAACGATCAGGGGCACTACGATAAAAGAGAGGAGGGCGAGGTCCCATTTCCGGGAGACAGCGACCCCTGCAAGAACTACAACGGTGCAGATCTCGACAGAGAAGTCTTTTATGGTGCCCATAGTACCCTGCAGAAGGCCTATGTCGTTGAGTAGCTTGGAAACGATGACCCCGCTCGAAGTCCGGGCGTGAAAAGCAATCGGCAGCGAAAGTATCCTGTCATATACCTCCCGTCTTACGGTCCTGACGATCTTTGCTCCGATCGACGCCATAAGGTAATTGTTGCAGTATGAAAAGAGGCCTCTCAGCGCGAAAAGGACGAGGATCCCTATCGGCAGGATGTAAAGGTATGCAGCCTTTTTCATGATTAAAATATCGTCGACCGCGGACTTTGTGCCCCAGGCAATAGCGCCGTTAATCCCCGAAAGGATTAAACTGCAGACCATGGCTGCAGCGAGCCTTGTGATATAGGGGCTGGACAGCAGCCAGAAAATGACGATATCGTCCCTCCAACTGCCGGACGCGCGGCTCCTGAAAATCTTTTCCACAGACATAGCCATAGATTATATTACCACTTCTTCTTTCTCGCTGAGCATGAGGACATAAAGCAAAGCTGCAATAAACAAGAACATTTGCAGCATGTGATCTCTGAGAATGCTGTCAACGAGAGACCTCATGAAGAAATCGGCTGTAATAAAGAAAAGCAGGAGCCCGTAATAACTTTCCCGGCTGCGGAACTTTTTTATCGCGTGCAGCATCAGGTATCCTATGAACAGCAGCCATAATAAAAGACCGGGTACTCCTGTCCCGATTGCCAAATCCACGACCCCGCTATGGCTATGGGCCGCAATGACGTCCTCATCGGCGTATTTTCTCTTCATCGCATGTGCAAAGGCATTTCTCCCGAACCCTGCTCCGAGAGGGTTTTCCCAGGTCCATACAACCCCCTCTTTGATCCAGGCAATTCTCTCGTAGTTTGAGTCGATGACCGTCTCACCGTTTTTCATTTTGGGATAGGGATACTTCTTTGGATTAAGCCATGCCTTGTTGTTCTGGGTGTCCAGGGCAAGGGGCAGGGTTTCAAGGAAGGTTTTCCAACGATGGCCCTGGGTTGAGTGGGGACTTACAGAACTTGCATATCCATATAAGAACAGCAACATGATAACTGAAGAAATAAGGGCCACCTTTTTGATGCTGCGGTCGCTTTTTAAAAAATACAGGAGTATAAAAGCAAATAAAAGCAGCACGGCTGAAACCGTACCGTTTCTTACAGCCTCCAGATAACTG
>JBEKJD010000203.1:0-5875 GCA_050011415.1 Dissulfurispiraceae bacterium
ATTTCCAGTTGCGTAATATCTTTGTTGCGGCTGAAATCGAGGCAGGTGAAGCCTCCCCTTGTATTTCCAACGTAGATGCTTATAAGCTCATACGGGCTGTTATTGACTCATTCAGACATGTGGCCAATCAAAAACAGGTGACTATCGGTTTCGACTGGGCCGGTATGACCGCCCCCATTGATCCACCCTTGCCTTTCTTTAAAACCGACCCTGAAAAACTGCGTATCATAGTCTCAAACCTCGTATCCAATAGTGTCAAATACAGTACGGAAGGGGGCAAGGTCCTGATAAAGGCATGGAAGCATGAGGGGCGCCTGAACATCATCGCAGAGGATTCAGGCATCGGGATTGACGAAGCAGATCAGCAAGTTATCTTTGAGAGGTTCAGGCAGCTTCAGACAGGAACGACAAAAAGTTATCTTGGCCAGGGTCTTGGTCTGAGCGTAACAAAGGCCCTGGTTGAACTGCTTAACGGTACGATTTCTGTTGCAAGCATCAAAGGCAAGGGTAGTATTTTTACTGTTCTTCTTCCGGAGTCGAAAACAGAAGCGGAAGTTGATGTCTTTTCAGATGAGGGCAACGAATTTATTTTTGAGGACGGGGAAAAATTTTAGCCGTCATGAGAACTCAAACGGCCCAAATTGATTATTATCTGTATCCCGGACTGCTTTTTGCACAAAAAGATATGTGTATGGTAACAACAGTACTCGGCTCCTGTGTCTCTGTCTGCCTATGGGACCCTGTTTTGAATATTGGAGGGATAAACCACTACATGCTGCCTCTATGGAACGGTGAGGGCTTGCCTTCACCGAAATACGGCAGTGTTGCAATACCGAAGCTTATTGAGAAAATGCTTTCATTAGGGTGCAGGTGGGAGAACCTTAAGGCAAAGGTCTTCGGGGGCGGTGCTGTAATGCAGATTTCAAGCGGACTGTTGAACGTCGGAGAACGCAATATAATACTTGCTGAAGATATGTTGGCTGATGAAAACATACCAATAATCAGCAAAGACGTAGGAGGAAACCACGGCCGCAAACTGATATTCTGCACACAGTCTGGAACGGTACTGGTGAAAAAAATCCGGAGCCGCATGGAAAATCCGTAAAATGCCGGATAGTATTGTTGTGCCCCGGGCCGCTGGACCGCAATATTAAATTAAACGGATAGCGAGCATATTACTCGCGGTCTTGCGGCAGAGAACCTTCAAATTTGGGAATTTTTACATAAGCGTTGGAATTAATCCATCTTCATACTGTATAACATTTTTAGAAAAGCCAAATAAATCAAAAAGATAATACATCTGATAGCTTGGCATAATCCTTGCTCCTTTTATTCTACCTATAGAAATTTATTGAAGTTTCATGCTGAATTTTTATTTTTATCCGGGTCCTTATTATTTCACAGACGGCAAAATGATTCTATTGTTGAAGAGGGGGGAGAAATTTTAGCTGACGTGGAAACTGCGATTGCCAAACCTGAACATTACCTGTATCCGGGATTGATTTTTGCGCAACAGGAAACCTGTATGGTAACAACAGTGCTTGGTTCCTGCATCTCCGTCTGCCTTTGGGACCCGGTTGCGAAGGCAGGAGGCATAAACCACTACATGCTTCCACTATGGAACGGCGACGGCCTGCCTTCTCCGAAGTACGGGAGTGTTGCAATACCGAAGCTTATAGAGAAAATGATGGCTAACGGCTCCAGGAAGGAGAACCTGAAGGCAAAGGTCTTCGGAGGCGGGGCCATAATTCAGACTTCGTGCGGACTGTTGAATGTCGGTGAACGAAATATTACTCTGGCTGAAGATATGTTAGCTGATGAAAATATCCCCATAATAAGCAAGGATGTGGGGGGCAACTATGGCCGAAGACTTATATTCTGCACAGCGTCCGGAGAGGTGCTTATGAAAAAGATCCGTAGCAGTATGGGGAATCACATGTAGGATTTGCAGACAAATAAGCATTGACAGTAGGGGTGAGGTAATTTTAAATTAGGGGAAGAATGATGAAGATGAGAGACATCTCACTCAAGTGGAAACTTGCACTGCCGATAATTTTTTGTGTTGCAGTGGGAATAGTAATTACTACTGTCGTCACAGGCTATAAGACAGAAGCGATTGTTGTGAACGAGGTAACACATTCTACTCTCACAGGCTATAGAGATACTGTCTTCAATGCGCTTACCACAATGATGCTGGCAGGAAATATTAAAGAAACGAAAGGGCCGTTTCTTGAACAGATGCAAAGCATTGTCAACCTCAGGGTCATAAGATCGGAGATTCTCGATAAAGATTATGGAAAAGAAAATAGCAATAATTATGCATCGGATTCCATTGAGAAAGAGGTTGTTGAAAAAGGGGTCGAAAGGGTTGTCCTTCAGGGTAATTACATCAGAGGTGTATATCCATATATAGCAAGATCAAATTCCATGGGTAAAAACTGCCTTAATTGTCATGCGGTAAGTGAAGGGACTGTTCTTGGAGCTGTCAGCATAAAGATTCCATTAACAGAATCTTTTGGCAGAATAAAGTCTATGCAATATCTTTATATTGCGCTTGGATGTGCCGGGATATTGGCGATTGCCGGACTGGTGCTGGGTATTATCCATTTGACGCATGCGCCGTTGTTGAGATCAATTAAAATCATGCAAATAATCGCATCGGGTGATCTGACTGTGGAAATTGAAGACGGCTCGTCCAGAACTGAAGTCGGCAACCTGCTCATCGCAATGCAAGTAATGCTTATCAGGATTCAGGAGGTCATCAAAAGCCTTTACAAATCAGTTGCCGTTCTGGATTCCGGCGACAAAGAGATCGCTTCCGCCGTAAAGTGGATAGGCCGGGGCATCCAGGACCAGCAGAGTCTTACGGATGGTACAGCAGAAGCGGTCAGCGGTATGATGCAGAAGATGGAAGCTGTGGCAAACCTGATCAGCGGTATTATTTCAGCGGCCGAGTCAGCCCTGAAATCCACCGCAGAGGGAGAGGAAACGGGAGAGAAGAGTATCGCCAATATCCGGGAGATTGCTGAGGTAGCCAAAGATTCAACTGCTACTATCAACTCATTGAAGGAGGACTCCCAGAAGATCAGCGATATCATAAAGGTCATAAAAGACATTGCAGATCAGACCAATCTACTGGCGCTTAACGCTGCTATTGAAGCGGCGCGCGCAGGGGAACAGGGGCGTGGCTTTGCGGTGGTAGCTGACGAGGTGCGAAAGCTCGCACAGAAAACTACCGACGCCATCTCCGAAATCAGCGCGAAGATAAGCGCTATCCAGCATTCTGTGTCCAGCGTTGTGGAAAGCATGGATAAGGTATTCAATAAGGTCTCTGTAGGAGTGGACTTCTCAAAAGAATCCGGCATCGCCCTCAGCGCCATCTCTGAAAAGATAAACGACCTCAAGCGCCTTGCTTCCGACATTACGACAGCAAACGCCGAAGCAAGCGCTGTCACTGAAAACGTGAATATGCATATGGGGAAAGTGATTGACAGCGCCCAGCTTATCGGGCAGATAGCCACTGACATGGGTAGGACGGCAGCCCTTGTCCAGACGGAACGCCACAGTCTGAGCGATCAGATAAGCTTCTTCAAGATGCACCATGAGGAGGCGGCGGCATCAGACGAAGCAGTGCGCTTCAAAAACTGCTGGGACTACAAGCAATGCAAAAAAATGGATTGTCCGGCAAGAGTCGAGGCCGGCGGTCATGGCTTCCTTGGCGGCGACGCCGCAGGCCGGGCCTGCTGCTATATAGAGAAAACCGGCTGTGATCCAAAAGATTGTTTTATCTGCCCATGGCGAACAAGCCTCCAGAAGCAATATGGAGAGGAGATGAGTTTTCCCGCATTCAGGGAGCACATGAGCAAGAAGAACGCTGAAGCGGTAGACTACTTTTAAGATTTTCTTGTTGCCCTTCCATTGCTTTACTTCATCTTTGTTACATTGAAGGCTGTTATTAAATTCAATATATCTAAAAGATCGTAAAGCCGTTCGTCTCTAACGCGCATCGCTATGTCCACTTTATCAATGTAAACCAGTTTAAGGAGAAATCCTATGACGGAAGATGTCATTGATAAGGACTCAGGCACGTTTATCGTTATTGAGTTATTGCCTTTACCTATGAGGTCCCTGACAGAAACTTTAATGTCATGATAATCTTCAATGCTTTTAATATGGCCCAGTATTGATATTTCCGAAACACCTGTCGTCTTCACTTCCATGGCTGCCTCCCGTTATTTGTTTTATTACTGTCACCTCATTCCCCTTCCTATTATAGAATATGGTGTCCACAAACCTGCGAGTAATTTTTATTCCTCTGCCGGTGAATTTATATGCGTCTGCTTGATCAGGCCATTGCAGCACAGACATATCGAAACCGGGGCCTTCATCAGCAATTGTGAGAACCAGGAACTCTTTTCCGTTCTCTTCATGCAGGGAAAGGGTAACCGTAATTTTTTTATCGGTTTTTTTTTCTTTAGTCAGAATATATTCTTCGTAAGTATCGATTTTGATAAGTTCATTTTTTAAATTGTGGTCAATATTCATATTGCCGTGTTCGTAGGCGTTCAAGAGCATTTCGTTAAAGGAGTTTATAAACAAAGCGGTAAACTCCTCGGTGGTTTCAAGAGATGACAGGATGCTTTCAATCTTTGAGCGGAGCAACCTTATTTCTTCCATTCTTGAATCTATGGCATAAATCTTTGTCCACTTTGGTTTGCAATCAAGCCTTTTAATAAAAAAGAAGGTCACATCATCTTCGGGTTTTGTAATCTTGGCCGAAAAGCTGTCCAACATCCCGGCCTTAAATCCCGACAATTTAAAATCTTTTTCCAGGTCTTCCTGGTAGAGAGAATCCATATTTTTGAAACACTCATTTAACCCGTCAGTATACAGAAGGATCTTTTTCAGCATTGAAATGTCATGCCGTTCAATCCTGTTAGGCGCATGGAACTTCATTATCGGCAGATTATTGCTTTTGATCTTTATTATCCGGTCGTCAACTGTATGCCCCATAATAGACGGCATCGAAAAAATGGCAGCGTCCATCTGTCTTGCTTTCAGGTCCAGGAAAGCGAAAGTAGCACAGACTATCTCATCCTCGAGTATCTCTTTTCTGATAAACCCGGTGTAATCCTCCAAAAATTGTGTGAATTCAAAACTATTATGTTCGTTGGCTCTGTCAACGAGATAATTGGCAAAAGAGGTTGACAGGATTGACGTGACTGAAGCTGAGAGTCCTTTGCCCATCGCATCGACCAGAAACAGCAGGATTTTCCCTTCACCGACCTCTCTGACCGAATAACTGTCGCCGCTCATTATGTCAAGAGGCTTGAAGTACGGATCCACAAACCATTCCTGTCTTTCTCCGTTATCACAGGTCAAATCAACTTTTCTCAGGCACAGGTCGTTTTTTATAATATTCAATTCTTTCCTGAATGCCAATTCCTGCTGCCCGGAGTGATATTTTTCATGATACCTTAGAAGCTGCAGTTCCTGGTCTCTCGATTTTTGCAGGAGATTTCCGAATACAACGCGCTGGACCGCCATTTCTATCGCCTTTATGAGATTGTTTTCAGTTACAGGTTTTGCGATAAACTGCGTAACGCCGAGGTTTATTGAATCCATAAGGATATCAGTATTTATAAAGGCGGTAACAAGGATGACAGGAGTTTTAATGTCAGTCTTCCGTATCTCCCTTATTACATCCAGCCCGCCCATACCAGGCATAAGGTTATCAGTTATTATCAAATCAACATTGTGCTGTCTGAACTTTTCGAGTCCGTCTGTGCCGTTCTCAGCATAGACAACTTGCCTGAAAAGTGACGCTAATTTTTTCCCTACAATCAATCTCGTTAATTGTTCGTCTTCGATATAC
>JBEKJD010000204.1:0-5839 GCA_050011415.1 Dissulfurispiraceae bacterium
CCAGCCTCCATACCTGTTCTTCACCGGCGCCCGAGGCAGTGCTGTAAGTAACGTAAAGCTTGTCTCCAAGAAGTCGCTTGGAAACAGTGACCCTTGGAGAAACCGTTCCTGTTACGTTTGTCAAGGCTGACGTAGTGGTCAGCGCAGACTCGGACCTCGATGATACCGAAGTTTCTATCGACAGGCGGTCCAAACCGGTAATTGTCCTGAGGCGCTCCTCAACAACATCCTGCATTTTTCCTGTGAGGAAAGAGGCGGCTTCGCTTGCGCCGATACCTCCCTCCAGGCCTTTCAGATTTTTTCCTATTTGCCCGATAGTCAAAAGGCTGAAGATATCGGACTCGGCCAAAAAAGGATCGGAAGACAAAGCGAGGTTAAACTGATCAATGTATCCGTTAAGGCTGAGCCTTATATTGTAGCCTCTCACTTTTGTTTCGGCTACAATGGTAAAATAAGGGGCAATCTGGTTAGGGTTTGAAAAGTCCAGCGTGGTCTGCAATATTTTAAACTCATTATTTCTAAAATAGACAATGCCTTCTTTTGCTTCCACCTTTCCCAGAACAACCGGCTGTGAGACATTTCCCTTTAAGAGAAGATCCATGTTAGCAGACGCCTTCGCCACATTAGTATCTATCATAAGGTCAGCGCCCCTTACCCGGACATTTAGATTTGTATTATCCAGACCGGACGATTCCGCTCTCGGTCTCTGTTTCTGGCGGAACCCCAATAGCCAGCTTTTCCATTCTACCATCGCAGTATATTTTGCTCTCTTTATCTCGACATCCCCGAGAATTGTCTGAGAGTCCGGCGTGCCACGGTAGTTCAGCTCGGCATTGAAATTGACCCATAAGTCTTTTGACACTGAGGCAGTGGCGTTACTGAGACTGGAGCTGAAGAGAAATCTTTTTATAGTGAACTTTTGAAGGTATGCTGACCCTGTTGCTGTTATATCGCTGCCGAAAAGCTTTCCGGAACACCTGTCAAGTATGATCCGGTCCTCATCAAAATAGAGATATGCTGAAACAGATGAAAGACGGTAACGAACATTCCTGAATCCGAGTGCGCCGTTGGAGACTTCCATATCGCCGTTTATCCTCGGCTTGTTCCAATCGCCTGTAATGGAACAGACAAAGGATGCATTCCCCTTTATTAAATCTATATTCCTGGAAAGGGCCTTGAGCGGCGCAAGAGAAGATGAACCCTCGATAAGCAAATCATATCCTGAGCCGATAGAAACCGTGCCCGCTAACCTTAACTCAGAGGTCTCGCTTTTCATGGAAATAGAGCCTATGGAGAGCTTTTTGTCTACCAGTGTGAGCATGATGCCTGAACTGCTGGTATAACCGGTCCCGTAAAGGTAAACATGGGCCTCATCAATCTTTGCACTGACATTGATATGGTCCTTGTCGCCACGTGCAATGATATTTCCTCTCAGGTTTATAAGCAGATCGTCTGGAACGTCCTTTAATAAATTGGCCGCGATAAAATCATATCTTGCGGATTGAAGGTCTGCAGTGGCATGCCATTGCATCGTCCCGGTGAGTTGTACCCCACCATTTATCTTAAGTTTCTTATCAAGGAGGCGGGCCGTCACAGTCAAGTTCTTCCCGTTAAGCTCTCCTATTATATCTCCACTGCCGACAGGACGGCCCCTGTATGCCCCGGCATGGATATCGCCTCTTAGTGATATTATGGGACTGCCAAAAGTCCCTGAGCCGTTTATGCAAAGGTTGGAAATGGAAACAGTGTCGAAAAAGTTGTCGGCAAAAAGCTCTTTATATCGTAATTTGAGTTTGTCCTTGTCTTTTTCAGGGATGATATCGGATAACCTGATTGATTTGCCTGTCGCATCAAGAGAAAATTTATCATGGGGACCAACGAAGCCTGAAATATCGACTGTTGAAGTTCCCTTCATCAGGCGCAACGATTTTATACTCAGGGAGCCCCGCTCATAGGAGATGTGACCGTCAGCGTTATTTATGGCATATTGGTCTGATACAGTAATATCGCTCCCGTGCACCTCTCCCGAAAGTCTTATTGCGCCCAGGCCTCCCGACAAATTGAAATCAGTATCCAAAACGCCGCTAACGGCTGACTTTCCGGTGAACAGAGCGGCGACTTTTTTGATACCGATATCCCGCGCGGATACAGACAGGTTGAAATCCGGTTTTTTTAAATCGAATAATTTTGCAGCCCGCGGAAATAGTATGGAGCCGGATGCTCCGACCTTTTCTTTGGGAGATTTTGCTGAAAAATGTTCGAGGGTCAATTCCTTTTTCTTATAATGTAAAGTGCCCTCAACAGTATCAAAGATAAAGTCATTGTTGCTCGCGGCAGCAGATGCGGCGAGACCTCTTGCAGCAAGTGTTGTCTGATGGGCATCAAAATGCATATCAATGACCGGATCATTCAGACTTCCTGAAACAGCATGAGAAAAACGAGCGGCGCCTGAAAGTGCCGTAAAATAAGGTGATGATAAATCCCTGATATCTTCTGTCTCACCCTCACCCCGAAAACTCAAAGTGCTTTTTTCCAGGTCCAAAGAGCCTGCAGCCGAAAGCCTGGACTTGTCTGAAGAGAAAAACATTTGATCAAAAGAAAGCACCTGCTTTTTCATACTGTAACGGCTCTTTATATTTCTTACTCTGCCGAGTATGTCCCGGCCTGCTATAGTTCTTCTGTAAAAAAATTGGCCCGCCGGATCAAAGTCCCTGCCTGCTGTTGCAAGCGTGCCGTTGACCTTACCTTCGGGCAGTATGCCGTGCAATCCAATCAGCTTCAAAAGACCTTCGCTCGATACATCTTCCGCCCTGACTTTAACTTCAAAATAATTGACAACAGGAAGTCTTATCATCCCTTCCGCAAGGGCACTGCCGTGAAGAATGCCGGCCTTGCCGTCCAGGAATCTCAGCGCGCCGTCCTGGTATGAAAGTTTGCAGTCAAGCTTGTCAACAGGCACCCCGAAAAGGTTGCCTTTGTCGAGCACTGCCTTCCCTTCCGCGTGTAAATTATTAACAGGGCCTTTCAAAAAACCTTCGACGCTTATATGTCCGGTAATTTTCTCCTTCACGTTCAGAAATTCCATCAAAGTTTCAATAAACAAATCTCCCTTGACTTTCACGTCGGCAAAAATCGAATTGATACCCGACTTCAGACCGTCAAACCCTATGGATCCACTGACAGTTATCTGTCCATCTCCATTGCGTTTCAGACCGAAAATCTTTTTCACAGTATCCAGATATATAACGGCTTCAGATGTAAACCTTCCGATAAGGCTGCTTGTGTCGAGAGACCCCGAGGTATTTATCCCGGAACCATAAGAAGTGATCTTTAAATTTTTAAGATCCAGCATCGAATTTCTTAAACGAAACTCTGCTTCAAGTGAGCCTTTTGCCTCGCGCAATCCTTTCTTGTCGAAAACCATTTTCTTTGATGCAACTATGAATTTGGGAGTTTGGCCCAGTATGACATCGGCGCTGAACCCTCCCATCAACAGCCCATAGTCTTTATCCTTATAACTGAGCTCTGCATCGTACACGCTGACCGATTTGACCTCGACCTTTAGCGACGACTTCGGCTGTCCAGCCAGATATTTTGTTATATTTGCCGAAATCTCAGCAATCTGCTTTTTGTCGGCCCGGATATCCGGATTTTTAAGTACAAGCCTTTTAATAGTAATTTTTCTCTGTATCAGCCCTGAAAGCCCCAAGTATCCCTTTACTCTCTCGACCTCGAGGATCTTTTCACCATTATCGTCAAATGATTTTAGTCCTTTGATCTCTGCAAACAGGGGAAAAACGTTAATATAAATCTGCTGGGCAACAAACTTTCTGCCTGTTGCGGCCTCAAGTTCAGGCAGTATGATCCTCTTGAGGGCATTTGAGATATTGGGTCCCCTTGAGGCATATAAATAAATGCCGGTCAACAGCACTGCAGCCGCTATATAAAGAAGCCTTCGTTTCATAACAATAATACAGGTAATAGGTAATAGGTTATAGGTAATAGGGAAAAAAGTCTATAACCTATTACCTATCACCCATGACCTATTACCTGTTTTTTATGTTTGTCCTATTTCCGAATCATATAAAGCGCCTAAAATTTTTAAAACAAGGTCAGCAGTAAGTTTACCACCCTCGTACTGTAAATAAAACACATCCTGCGCAACGCCTTCTTCAGTGTTTATTACAGCCGAAGTAATATCAGTTCCGTGTTTATACAGTTGTTTTGCAATATCGAATAACAGGCCGATCCTGTCAGGCAGAAGAAGTTCCAGGAGAGTGTGGTTTGAAGAAGCCTCATTGCTGATTTCGATAAAATTCTCCAGCCTTCTGCCTGCAAAAGGACGCGTCCTGACGCATCTTTCAGGACTTATCCCGGCATCCAGGACAATAGCATTGTAAAAATCCTGTTTTAACTGCGCCTCAAGACCTTCCCACCAGATTGAGTCCCAGTTAGACAATAAAATCTTGTCCATCGCCAACGAATCCTTACTTGTATAAATTCGGGCCCTCAGAATATTGAGGCCCCTGCAACTAAGCACGCCGACAATTTTTGAGAAGAGTCCCGGCCTGTCATGAGCAGCAATGGTTATTTCGGCTGTGCCGTATGGCAGCTTATGTACTGACATAGCCGGTACTTCATCTGCAACCCCGGTTGCCAGCATGTAATCGGCATAGAGCATATCGCCAGGCGTGGAAATGACATAGCGGTCCGGCATTGACTCAATGAACCCCTGCAGCTTTTTGTCTGAAGTATGGTATTGTTTTGCTTTTATTCCGCGCAGATGATCTCTGGTCTTTATGTAAAGGTCGTGAAAGAGATATGCCTTCCACTCTGTCCAAAAATCGGGTTTTACCGCAGTCATATCAGCATAAGTCATTAAATAAAGCGAGTCAAGGTTCTCCTCATTCTCGACGATTTCCGCAAGCTGGGTCACTGTTTCCGGAGCATCACTGTCTCTGTTCAGGGCAAGTTTTGAAAGCATTATGTGGTTCTTTACCAGGAACTCAATCCTGCTCTTGTCCTGATGCCCTATATCGAAACGCTCCATTATGGCTTTCAGCATTTTATATCCTGCTCCCTCATGGTTTCCGCCATGCCTGTCGTAGCCGCCTTTTCCTATATCGTGCAGCAGTATCGCAAGGAACAAAATATCCTGCCCGGTCCTGGCCAGAATATCGGCAAGATAGCCGAGCCTTGACTGGCTGTTATTACGCAGCGCCTCCAGGTTCTTTACCGCGATCAGGGAATGCTCATCTACGGTATAGCGATGGTATGTATCATAGATGACAAGATGTCTTAACCTTCCAAACTCAGGGATAAAACGGTCAAGTATCCCCATCTGATGCATTTCCCGGAGCGTCCCATATACACGGTTCCCTCTTAATATCTCAAGGAAGCGGGCCACGGACTTCTTTGACAGGTGAATTTTCCTGCTTATAAAAAGCGCCCTGCCCTTTATGCTTTCTTTTACCTGATCGCTTAATTTCCTGCCTGAAAGCGAATATATGCTGAAGGCCTCCATAATTTTGTCGAAACTTCTGAAAAGGCCCGTGTCTTTCACGGTTATTTCATTTTTTGCAATATAAAAATCATCTGTAATCCTCCTGATGCTCAGGTTCAGAGGAAAGCTTATATACTTGCGCCCGCTAATGTTCATAATCCTGCTCAATACGCTGCCGATTGTTTCAGCCTTCTTATAATAGAGGCGCATCATGATTTCAGCGGCAATAAATCTTTTTGTGTCTTTGAAGCCCATCAGGCGTGCAGCCGCATCCTGAAATTCAAAAGAAAGGACATCGTTCCTGCGTTTTGAGAGGATATGGAGGCTTAAGCGCAC
>JBEKJD010000205.1:0-5803 GCA_050011415.1 Dissulfurispiraceae bacterium
CGTGGGGTTTTTAATAGACCCGCTAACCGCTATTATGCTTATAGTGGTGACCAGCATAAGCCTGCTGGTATATATTTACTCTATCGGCTACATGCATGGTGACACCGGGTATTACCGTTTCTTTGCCTACCTCTGCCTCTTTACCTTTTCGATGCTTATGCTTGTGCTCAGCAATAATCTTCTTCAGCTCTATTTTGGCTGGGAGGCGGTTGGGTTGTGCTCTTACTTCCTTATAGGTTACTACTTTCATAAGAAGAGTGCATCCGATGCCGGTAAAAAGGCTTTTATCGTAAACAGGTTCGGGGATTTCGGCTTCGGACTGGGAGTGATAATGATTTTTCTGACTCTGGGCAGCGTGCACTATGCCGACATATTCGGCAAGATCGGAACTCTGCAGGGACAGACGATATCGCTCCTTGGATATAATGTAGACCTTATTACCCTTATTGCGCTGCTTCTGTTTTGCGGAGCAGTCGGCAAATCCGCGCAAATACCTCTCCACGTCTGGCTGCCTGATGCAATGGAGGGCCCCACACCTGTGAGCGCACTGATACACGCTGCTACAATGGTTACCGCCGGTGTATTCATGGTGGCCCGTTTTAACCCTGTGTTCAGTCTGTCGCCGGTTGCAATGGGTGTTGTGGCAATTACCGGCGCAACGACAAGTCTGTTTGCTGCAACTATAGCGCTGGTGCAAAATGATATCAAGCGCATTGTCGCGTATTCCACAGTGAGCCAGCTCGGGTACATGTTCCTGGCATGCGGGGTAGGCGCTTACGGCGCAGGCGTTTTCCATCTTTTTACGCATGCCTACTTTAAGGCACTGCTGTTCCTCGGCGCGGGCAGTGTCATGCACGCCATGTCGGGCGAGCTGGACATACAAAAGATGGGCGGGCTCAAAAAGTTCATGCCTGTTACCTACTGGACTTTTTTGATTGCGTCGCTGAGCATTGCAGGCATCCCGGGGCTCGCCGGCTTTTTCAGCAAAGATGAGATTCTCTGGCTTGCTTACAACGGCGGCACTGTGGGCAGGATTGTGTGGGCCATGGGAACGCTGGTTGCCGCACTCACCGCATTCTACAGCTTCAGGATAATTTTTCTGGCATTCCATGGGAAATTCAGGGGCACCCACGAGCAGGAGCATCACCTTCATGAATCGCCCAAGTCTATGACCATACCGCTTATGCTGCTTGCTGTTGGAGCGGTATCCGCCGGTTGGCTGGGAATATCTGAAACATTGGGGGGCGGCGATTTCATAGGCCACTTCTTCCAGCCGGTGCTCGGCCACCCGCATGTGCATGCCGGCGAAGGTGAGGAATTTATGGTCATGGGTATTTCAATAGCCTGCGCAGTCGGCGGAATTCTTGTTTCATGGATATTTTATTCGTTGAAGCCTGAGATACCGAAGAATCTTGCCGTGAAGTTCAAAGAGGTATATACCGTCTTATGGAATAAATACTATGTTGATGAGTTTTATGATCTTATCGTTGTCAGGCCGACAAACTGGCTTGCGAGCAGCATTCTTATACCTGTGACCGACGGCACTATTATAGAAGGCATTGTCAACGGAGTGCCCAAAATGATTGCCGGTTTCGGAGAAAGATTGAGAAAGCTGCAGACCGGATCTGTGCATACCTATGCAATGAGCATGGCGATAGGGTTGTTTATTATTTTTTCGCTGATGCTTATTGCCGGGGTAAAATAAAAATTAATTAAGAATTACGAATTAAGAATTACGAATTAATGAGTTTAATATTTCTTCCACAATTCTTAATTCCTAATTATGAATTCGTAATTAATTTAGAGGAGGCTGGATGGATTTACCGATCTTAAGCACAGTCATTTTCCTGCCAATTTTGGGTGCGCTGTTGATTTTTTTAATGCGGAGGGCCAACGAACCGCTGATCAAATGGACTGCGCTGGCAATCAGTATAATCAATTTTGTGCTGAGCCTGCCGCTTTTCATCACTTTCGATAAAACAACGGCTGCCATGCAGTTTGTGGAAAAGCGTGAGTGGATCCCTGCCTGGAATATACACTATTCATTAGGCGTGGACGGAATAAGCGTCCTGTTTGTCCTGCTGTCCACACTGCTGACTGTTCTTTGCGTGACTGTGTCGTGGAAGAGCATAAAAATAAAAACTAAAGAATTTTATGCGGCGCTGCTTCTGATTGAAGGCTCGATGATCGGCGTGTTTTGCAGCCTCGATCTTTTCCTATTTTATATATTCTGGGAGGCGATGCTTATCCCAATGTACCTTCTGATCGGAGTTTGGGGAGGTCCGAACAGGATTTATGCCGCTATCAAGTTCTTCCTCTTCACTCTGGTGGGCAGCGTGCTCATGCTTGTGGGCATTATCGTACTCTATCTGAATACCGGAAAGAGCTTTGACATACTGCAGATGATGACAACCAATTATCCTTTTAATCTTCAGGTCATCCTTTTCTGGGCTTTCTTTGCGGCATTTGCCGTGAAAGTCCCCATGTTCCCTGTGCACACATGGCTGCCTGATGCCCACACTGAAGCCCCGACTGCCGGAAGTGTTATTCTTGCAGGCATTCTTATAAAGATGGGCGCATACGGATTCCTAAGGTTCAGCATGCCAATATTGCCGGAAGCGACAAAGGCAATGGCCCCTGCAATGATGGTACTGTCAGTGGTGGCAATTATTTACGGCGCGGTAATCTGCCTGGGACAGACCGACCTGAAAAGGCTTATTGCATACAGCTCCGTAAGTCATATGGGGTTTGTGACCCTCGGCATATTCGCTCTCAACATGCAGGGACTTCAGGAAGGCATTCTGCAAATGCTTAACCACGGGGTCGTGACCGGCGGGCTGTTCCTTTGCATAGGGATGGTCTATGACAGGACCCACACAAGACAGATTGCTGATTATGGCGGTGCGGCCTCTGTTCTGCCCGTGTATGCCGCACTTTTTATGGTCTTGACCCTTGCTGCTATTGGACTTCCGGGTACAAACGGTTTTATCGGTGAATTTCTCATAATCCTGGGGGGCTTTACTGCGTCAAAGATGATAGGGACACTTTCGGCAACTGGAATAATAATCGGCGCCGCATACATGCTCACGCTTTACCAGCGGGTCTTTTTCCTGGAGATCAATCCGAAATTGCAGGGCTGCACGGACATAGATTTAAGGGAAATCTTAACGCTTGCCCCGCTTATTATCCTGGTGTTCTGGATAGGGGTGTACCCCAATACTTTTTTAAGTTTTATGGACGTATCCGTACAACACCTGATTGCGAGAATCAACGCGACTGCACCGCAGAATTTACAGCAGAATCTGGCGCAGCATATAATTGAGGTGATACAATGAACATCCCCATTCCAAACCTGGCGCCGCTGATGCCGGAAATCATAGTATCTTCAGCAGCAATGCTGCTTATTATTCTCGATCTGGTATTTAAAGATAAAGGGACGCTCGCGTTCATCGGAGCTCTTGCCGCTGCAGCAACGCTTTATATGATGCCTTCAAGTTACGGGATAACTTTCGGCGGTATGTTCGTAAGCGACAGTTACAGTATGTATTTCAAATTGATTTTCATCATTAACCTCTTGCTCACCATGCTGCTGTCGATCAGGTATATGCAGCGGCAGAAAGCCGAGTTCGGAGAGTATTACAGCCTGCTCCTGTTTGCTACTACCGGCATGATGATCATGGCATCGGCGGGGGATTTTGTTGTTCTCTATCTCGGCCTCGAGCTTATGGCCCTGAGCACATATATCCTTGCCGGCATCAAGCGTCACGATATCAAGTCAAACGAAGCGGCGCTGAAATATTTTCTTTTGGGGGCCTTTTCGTCGGCATTGCTCCTTTACGGCATTTCTCTGATTTACGGGCTTACCGGAACTACAGATTTATATAAAATTGCAGTTCAATTAAAACAGACTGAAATTTCCACAGCGCTGCTGCTGGGCATGCTGCTCGTTGCCGTAGCCTTTTCTTTTAAAATAGCGGCTGTACCTTTTCATATGTGGGCCCCTGATGTTTATGAGGGCGCACCCACATCCATAACGGCTTTTATGTCCGTTGGTCCAAAGGCCGCGGGCTTTGCGGTTATCGGCAGGGTATTTTTTGTTGCCTTTCAGGGCCTGCAAACTGATTGGACCCCAATACTGATCGGCATCGCAATCCTTACCATGGCTGTCGGCAACATCCTTGCCCTTGTGCAGACGAATATAAAACGCATGTTGGCCTATTCTTCGATTGCCCATGCCGGGTATATGCTCCTTGGAATTATTGCAGGGACCTTTGAGGGACGGCAGGCGATGATGACGTATATGCTTATCTATGCGTTTATGAATATGGGCGCGTTCGCGGTAGTCATTCTGCTCACCAAGGGAGAGGAGATAAAAGATTATAACGGCCTCGCAAAGAGCAGGCCTCTTGTTGCAGCGCTTATGCTCGTATTTATGTTTTCTCTTACAGGGATACCGCCGACAGCAGGCTTTATTGGAAAGTTCAATATTTTTATGGCTGCAATCAAAGCAGGGTACACATGGCTGGTTGTCATCGCAGTGATCTTCAGCGCCATTTCAGCTTATTACTACCTGAGGGTGGTAATGAACATGTACATGAAGGATGCGACCGAAGAAGCGGAAATCAACCCTTCTCCGTCCCTCGGGCTTGCCATTCTTATTTCCGTGGTTATGATATTCGTTATCGGTATAATACCTTCAGTGGTAATAGGATAGCTGCCCGAAGTATTTGAGGAGTCTTTATAGCATTTTCAGCGTGAGACTTTTTCCAGCAATTGTTGAGCTTCTTGATAATCCGGCTTTATCTTCAAGCTCGATAACAATTCATTGCGTGCATCTTCCGTTCGTCCTGTTTTAAAGTAGATATATCCAAGGTTAAAATGCGCTTGCGCAATATTTGGGTCCAGGCTTATAACAGTTTGGAATTCGTTCATGGCTTTGTCAGTCATGTTAAGTTTATAATAAACAAGACCAAGATTATTATGCGGTGAGGCATAGTCAGGCTTAAGTTTGATAGCTATCGCATACTGCTCAATCGCTTTGTCAGTCATGTTAAGTTTATTATAAACAAGACCAAGATTATTATACGCTTCGGCAAAGTCAGGCTTAAGTTTGATAGCTATCGCATACTGCTCAATCGCTTTGCCAGTCATGTTAAGTTTATAATAAACAAGACCAAGATTATTATACGCTTCGGCATAGTCAGGCTTAAGTTTGATAGCTATTGCATACTGCTCAATCGCCTTATCAGTCATGTTGTTAGACTGATAGGCAACCCCAAGATTATAATGCACTCTTGCTTGTGTGGGAAACTCCTTTGCGGTATCTTCCCACGATCTGAGCTCATTCTTATACACCTCATTCTGATGATATGTTGCAACCGACAATACTCCTATGATGATGACTATCATCACCACTATAGTCTCTCTGGCTTTTGGTGAACGCATTTTTTCTGTTAACAGAAATAGTTCTGTGACTGTAGAAATAATCACTCCGACCGAAGGGAGATACACACGATATGTTTCAAAAACCCTTGGTAAAGTTATAATGCTTTCCACAGAGAGCGTGATGAAAAACCACAATATGCCGAAACCGATCAATCTAAAAGACCGTGAATCGTCTTCTTTGCCTTTAGTTTTTATCCCATTGTCTGTTCCCCTGCCTATTGTCATGTACACTCCCAGGCCAAAAAGGGCTGCGAGAAACATAAAAGACAGCATCACCTGGGGATGGAAGAAAGATCTAAATACCGGATACTCATAAGCAACTCCCAGGTGAGCCGGGAAAAACAGCATACGTAGGTAT
>JBEKJD010000206.1:0-11006 GCA_050011415.1 Dissulfurispiraceae bacterium
ATTGTTTTTTAAGCATATTTCGTATAACAAAAAACAGGTATTTTTCTTGCTTCCATAATAGTGTACTTTTGCGGACTAACGGAGAGACATTGACAAAAAGCATCCTGATAATTGACGATGATCTATCAGTAAGAAAAGCTCTCAAAGAGATTTTCGAATATCTGAATTATGAAGTCTACTCAGCCTGTAACGGCAAAGAAGGCATGGAGTCCTACCGCCGAACTGGTACAGACATAATTCTTACCGACATATTCATGCCGGAAAAAGACGGACTGGAAACCATCCGGGAGTTCAAGAGAGAATTTCCGGAAGCAAAAATTATTGCCATGTCCGGCAAAATGGATTTTTTTCAGGTTGCCAAATACTTTGGCGCGATAGATTGCATCAGGAAGCCGATTGATCCCGATGACATGATCAGGATCGTTAATATGACGTTGGAAGGGAACGCGTAAGGGGACGCGGGTTAGAGGCAGTATAAGCCCTACCTCCAGGGGTTATTTTTCTTGTGCTTATTTGACAGGCCTTTGAATGGATTGATTGCCATGCTTTTTGGAATGAAATCTCCGCATTTGCAGTTCCAGCCGTCTTCGGTACGCTCCTGATCTGAGAGCAATGCTCCACAGGCAGGGCATATAAATTCTGTGCTGTCGTCTGATGCAAAATCCGAGTATTCGCTCATTTCATCAATGCTGCCACTGTAGGGAACTGATTGATATCAGTATGCGGCAGAAAGAGTGCGGACATATAGTCGTCCATAAAGCTGCGCGAAACGGATAGTTCCACATAGGTCATCTTTGACGCGATTCCTTCGGCTTCGTTTCTTAATTCTTCTGAAAGCAGGCAGAGGTATGAGCCGGTTATGGACGTGTTGCCGAGAAAGGTAAACCGCTCTTTGGGAGCATCGGGAAGCATGCCGAGTATTATTGCCTTTTCGATATTCAGATAGTTGCCGAAACCGCCCGCTATATATATTCTTTCAATTGCATCAATAGTAAAGCCCACTTCGCCGAGCAGCGTTGTAACGCCGGCATATACGGCAGCTTTGGCACGGAGCAGATTTTCGACATCGGCCTCGGTAAGCACAATGTCCCTGTGGTGCGCATCACCGCGGAAGAACACATACTCCGGGCCCTCCTCGCCGGACCGGACTCTGGAGGTCTTGCCGGAAACAAATTTGCCTCTGAGGTCGAGAATTCCTGTCAGGAACATCTCAGATACGGCATCGATCATCCCTGATCCGCATATCCCCATTGCTTTGCCTCCGCCTATCACTGATATTTCAGGTTCGAGAGTTTGTTTGCTGATTTTGATCGCCTCGATCGCTCCGGATGTCGCGCGCATTCCGCACCGGATACCGCTGCCTTCAAAACATGGACCGGCTGAACAGGCAGCGGTTATGAGCCACTCATTATTGCCGATGGCTATTTCACCGTTGGTGCCGATGTCCATAAAAAGGGCGATTTCAGGATTCCGGTGCATTTTTGAGGCAAGTACCCCCGCAACAATATCGCCCCCAACATAACTGGCTATGCATGGAACAGTATAGACAGGCGACTGGGGGTTAATGGAAAGCCTGGCCGTGCCGCTCTTCCAGAGGGGGAAGTAGTTGAGCGCCGGGATGTAAGGTTCCTCTCTTATGGAGCCGGGGTCCAGGCCCCAGAAGATATGGGACATTGTCGTATTGCCTGCAATAGTCGCAGAATTTATCTCGCAGGCCTCTATCCCCTGCCGTTCCATGAGCGAGGCAGCGATTGTGTTGATATCGGTAACAACAGCATTTCTAAGGTCATCGATCCCTCTTCCTTCAGTAGCATGGACGATCCTGGTAATGACATCATCACCAAAGCGCATCTGGGAGTTATACGTGGAGCCGATGTCCAGGATTGCTCCGTCGACAAGATTTACAAGATATACGACAACAGTGGTGGTGCCTATGTCGATTGCCAGTCCGAAACGCCCGCTGCATTGCCCTGGAGCCGATAAGAAAATGGCCTCACTGTTCATGCCGTGTCCCGGCACATAGGTAAGATCAACCTTCCACTGCGCCTCTCGCAGCGTATTGCCCATAGTGGACACGAATCCGTGGGAAAAACGCATGTCCCTCAAATCTTTTTCATCGAGGGCCCGCTTTAAACGCTCAAGATCGCTGATGTTGTCGGTAATAGTCGGCGGCGGGAGTTCAAGTGAGATTCTCTTGATCGGGGGATTGATAGTAACGCCGTAAGACTCAAGGTAAGCGGCAAGGTTTTTCGTTTTGGCAACTGCAATCTTGTCCCCAATGACGAGCTTTGACTCTTTCGGTATCTCAGCAAGGATATCTCCTCCTGGAAAGGTCTGGCAGGCAAGCACCATGCCCTCTTCACGCTCTTTTGTGCTTAGTTTTCCGTAAGAAAGGGGCACAACGCTTCCGTCAAGAACTTTTACCGCGCATTTCCCGCACGTGCCTTTGCCGCCGCACGAGGCAACAAGGTAAATGCCCGCTCTTTTCAGGGCGGCGTAAAGGCTCTCGCCCTCGCGGGTTTTCACGACTTCATCTGAAGTCAAACGCAGTTCCAGTATCGTCACCTCGCAGGTTGAAATGTAATTTATATTTTACCACAGACATTATACATAATGAGGAATTTGTCGGGTATGATAAAATGTATGTCATATGAATGAGACCAGCCGCAGGCAGTGGCTTCCGGAGTTGCTGATAGTATCGTTTTTAATGGTAGCAACTTCAATAATGTTTCGCCATACAAATGCCGACATTGCGCTTGAGGGCCATTTTTACTGCCAGCAGTGCCCTGATTCTAAATGGTTTCTGGGAAAAAATATCTTCCTGCGTCTTCTTTATAATTACGGCTCCTGGCCTGCTGCAGTTTCAGTTATCGGCGCCTTGATACTCCTCGTCCTGAGCTATTTCAAAAGCACATTTGTACGGTACCGTATCTACAGTATCTTTCTTATTCTTGCACTGCTGATAGGCCCTGGTTTCATTATCAACTCAGTGCTCAAAGTCCACTGGGGAAGGCCGCGTCCCGGAGAGGTCCAGCAGTTCGGAGGAAGGTGGGAGTATCAGAAGCTGTTTGAAAAAGGAGAGAGCGGAAGGGGGAAATCATTCCCGTGCGGGCACTGCTCTATGGGCTACTTCTTTTTCGCTTTTTATTTCGTTTTCAAGAATAAACGAAGAAGGCTTGCTTTTCTATTCCTCCTGTTCGGCTTAATCTATGGCAGCCTGATAGGATTTTCCAGGATGGCGTTCGGAGGCCATTTCCCGTCCGATGTGCTATGGGCGGGTTTTATTCCTTTCCTGGTGCCCCTTATACTGTATTATTTTATTTTGGATATTCCCCGGAGAGAGCTTTGCCCGAACGAGATTGCCCAAAATGTCAGCTGGCTGAGGAAGTTAATAATGGCCTGTGCAGGCGCAATATTGATTGTCGTGGTCCTGGGGGCCCTTTTTCTGGCCACACCGGTCTATGAAGAGATTCGACACAGTACGCGCGGACAATATTACAATACCGGCCAATACTCAGTTGATATACATTGTTCCAGTTGTGATCTCGATCTTGGTCTTAAAAATGACGTTGCAGCGGCAATGGATGTTTCAGGGAGTGCCAAAGGCTTCGGGTTCCCGACGAATAAAATTTCTCACGTCCTGCGTGAGACTGTTGTAAGGAACGTCCCAACTATATTTTTCGACCTCAGACAAAAGGGCTTTTTTTCAGAACTTGTTAATACTGTACATATAGACCTAAAAAAAGCAGGCCTTAACAGCCTTGATATAACCGTTGATGAGGGAGATGTAGTCATCCATGACAATACAGATAATGGATTGGCTGCAAGCAGGCTTGTTATTAATGTGAGACACGGAACACTCACACTGCCGCGTTCTTTCCAGGGAAAGGCCACGATGCTCAATGTGCCCTCTGGCGGATTGAAATACCGCTAAATCATGCCCCTCGTTTTTGAACCAGATCCCATCCCCCGGTGTTTTCATAATAACGGCGACCTGCCTGTACAAGTTTTTTTGCAACTGTTTCCGGCCTGGCCGTAGGTCTATATTTTATTTTTGCCGCATCTGCAAGCTTGAATAATTCTTTTTTATGTTTGACCAGACGTGTAACTTCAAACTCCATTTGTTCCTCATCCAGGCCTCCCAGTTTTCGCACCTGCTCAAGCAGCGCCAACTCATCGTTGGCGCTCAAGTCTAGTACCGATTTCTTGGGACGCATTCTGAGAATATGCAGAGCCTCTTCGATTTTGCCGGACTCTAAAATTTTCTTAAATACTTTGGACAGGTATGTCGCGGGTGTGTCGCTTTTGGATATAGAAGTTTTTTTGCCCAAAACTTTTAGCGATAAATTCTTCGTATCTGAAAAAGACTCTTCTGACAGAGGGAATGAGGTTTGCAGGAGCATCTTCAGTTCCGCAGCTCTCGGAGTCAATCCCTGGCTTGCCGATTGCAAAGCCTGATTGAAACGGTCCAGGGCCTTGGTAAAACGGTTTGCTTCTTTAATAAAGCGTCTGTCGTCGAGATCATCAGCATGCTTCCAGATCGTTTCGGCTATCCCGGACAATTGTTCGGCAAGTCTTAGCAGGCCCATATAACCTCCTCGATGTGATTTATAAAAGAGTCGGTCAGTTTAAAGTAGTCATAAGACCCTATGCTCTTTTCACTGTAAATAATAACAGGTTGGTGGACGTTGGAACATTCCGCAACCTTAACGCAATCCCGGATATAGGGTGTAAGAACAGCAGCGCACTGGTGGATTAATTTCTGTGTCTTCAGGTTTCTCATTTCAAGCTTTAGCTCGTTGATGCTCTGATCGAAAACATTCCCGATTGAGCGGTAGCGATTGATGATGACCGCCACGATGCGGGGATTGAGCTTCTTTCCCTGATGACCGCTCACCTGGTACTGAAAACTTTTTACCATCCTGCTAAAAAGACGAAAACCGGAAAGGGAGAGAAAATCCGGTAAATATGGGACAACATAGGCGTCGGCAAAATAGAGGGCATTCTTGGATATGCTATAAATATTGGGCGGGCAATCGACAAGCACGTAGTCATACTCTTTTACCGCATCTTTAAGCCCCTCGAACAGCGCAGCATAGTATGGTGTGTCATGCAAGCCGGAAAGACGCTCTTCGATCTCCATAAGACTTATGGAAGAAGGAAGCAGATCCAGGTGTGAGATGTAAGGGAACCCCTCATCAGAAATGGGAACGCCCCTGATCACTGCGCTGCTAAAGTCGAAACTCCTCGTACCGCCAAGATGGTCTGCAAAGACCTGGTAAACAGTTAGTGAAGGGTCTTCCAGTCGTTTGGAAAGATGGCTGCGCTTTATTGGCAGTCTTGCCAACTCCACCCTTAAAATTGATGAATGCCACGATCCAGGGTTTCTTCATGGATTTTAGGGTAGTGCAATCTTCAGGCGGGTGTCAAGTTCCCAAAGCCTACTATATTAATAACAGTGGAGATAAAGCTAACACCTGCTAAGTCCAGAGTGAGTGTCTGAGTTTGACAAGTCTGATCATCATGGCGTCATCTTCTTCGATATACGCTTTTTCTATGGCATTGATTTTATCGTGAATAGCCCGGCTTTCGTCCCTTTCTTCTTCGGATTTATCTTCAAATAACGATTCAATATCTTTGTGTCTTTTTTCATAATAGTCACTCCAGCCTGAAACATCGTATGGATCAGGACGAGAGGGGCGTGCAGTTTTCCACCAAGTGTAGAGATCAAAAACATCTTTTGCATCTAATGCTTGTGGTGTGGGCGTGTCGTAATCGGGTTGCAGTTCTCTTTCTCCTTCCGGGAGCCATTCATAGTCATGCCGGAGAGTCATTTCCCATTTCAGATGTTCAACACCAGCCTCGGGGCAGCTCCATGGTTTCCATCGTATTAGGCGGGCGCCTTTCCTCCACCATGGGGTAAGGAATTTACCCTGTGCCTCTTTATTCCATATCACATGGTGCCATGCTTTTTCAATCTCTATAAAGTCTACGAGTTCCGTGAACATCCCGTGCAGCAGCCTCGTATCCATTTCATGCCATTGACCCGGTTTGAGTCCCGTCTTCAAGTAGTGCTTTTTGTCTATGAACCTGTTGTAAAGATGGTATCTCGCATCGCAAAACTTATCGTAAGGATAGTTGATGAAGTTTTGTAACTTATCCAAGAATTCTTCAGCAAACCAGTAAATAATCGGTGAGGCAGTTTGGGTTGATTCCCTCCACTGCTTCCATCCCTTTAATGTGGCTGCTTCCGGTTTTGGTATTGTACCCTTGGCAAAGGTCCTCAGCATCCAACTTGCAAAAGCGCTATTTGACCAGTAATTGCTTCTTTGAGGCATTTGGAACCTCTTTCTACATAAGGCCGAAGTTGTCGAGTCCATTGCAAGGGCAGAGACTCGGAGCCGTCGGGTAACAAGTAACCTATAAGCCTGTAAAAAGTAAGCAGTCGTTTATAAAACGTAAGAGAGGTATCGGGTTCCTGCCCACCGCTATTCTTCTTTAAGGTGGATAAATAGCTTCACCACCCCCGACTTACGCTATCGGGCTTCGGGCTATCCTGCCTCACGGCAGTTTCGCACTTGCTCCCCTGTCTCTGTAATATCTTATTCGTCTTTATAGCTTACCGTAGCCGAATGATTAGCCGCATGAATCTGGGTGACCAAACTTCTGAAATGCCGGAGACTGTCCTGGTACTCTCCGTATGTTTCAGTAAACTTGTGACGCGGTTCCTGGACTATGTCGCGTCCTTCCTTATGAATCACTCGTCTGTAAGAGGACTTTTCAACCCGCGCTGAAATCCCCTTAATGTCGCCAAGCAAATTCTTCCTAACCTCCAAGGCTTCTGCAATTGATATTTCGGCGCCCTCATATTCGATCTGCGTGCCAAAATTAGTTTTTTGAATCTCCTGGTTAAGTTTGACCCGCTTGGTCTGAAGTTTCTTAAGTCTGCTTTCTACCTCCTTCTGATTGAAATCCGCTGCCAAGTCTTTGTCTTTATCATCATCGTTGTCATAAAAACCGCGCTTTTTTGAAGGTTCGCCAAGAAGACCCTCCAATAGTGCAATATGGCTGTTGTAATCGTTCCGAAGTTCAATGGCTTCATAAAGGTAAAGATTTCCTTTTTTATCCGGCATGGTTGACCTCCCCTTTTTTGATGGAATTGATATATTATACATGTATGTATTGATGAAGTCAACCAATATACATGAGCGACATTGCCAAACGCTGACGTTTAAGTGTAAACAAGATATGTGGAAAATCTCGGACAGCGACTAAAATACTATAGAGAACAGATCGGATTATCACAGATTGATCTGAGCGAGAAGAGCAATATCTCTCAGGCCAGCATAGCCAGAATAGAATCGGGGAAACAGAAGAACCTTAAGAGAGAGACAATGAAGAAACTTGCTGATGGCCTGGGCATTTCCTTAACTGAGCTCATGGAGCCTGCCACTGTGGTGAGGGAAAAGGAAGCAACCTACGTCTCGGCAAAATCGGTACCCGTATTAGGGATAAACGATATCGCTTCCATGAAAGACCTTGGCGCCTTGTCCAGGAAGGCCGACACCTTTGAAACAACCCTGTCTTCTGACAAGAATGCCTTCTATCTCAAGGTTACCGCCGGCCTCACTGTCCGACCCGTTATAGAACCAGGGGATTTGATCTTAATTGAACCTGCGGCAGAGATCAGGGAAGGCGATATGGTTCTTTTTCTGTCTACAGAAAAAAAATGCATTGGTAAAGTTTACTACCCTTATAATAATTTTTTGATTCAACCTCTCGATCAGAATTTGCCGCCGATAATGCTCAAAAAAAAAGAAAAGAGCAGGCGTGCCATAAGAATACTCCGTGTCAGCGGAATAATAAAATAAGTGTGCTTCATCATCTTAGCCGCAGGCTTTTTCTATGACGCCGTTATTTCGCAGATAACAGGGGAGCCCAATCCCTTTGCAAAAACCAGTCCGCAAGAATCTCGGCCTCTCGTTACAAAGATTCGAACCCGTCCTGCAAGGCTTAGGGTCGGCAAATATTCATTGAACATTCGGAATGAGGGAAACAGCAAAAAACCCTTAAAAATCAAACGGAGGAGGTGAGATTCGAATACATCCCCCATTTTCATATCTATTTGATTTATAATGGCTATTTCGGCTCCCATATTTTCGGGAGACGGTTGGGAGACGGATTTACCAGTTCTAATTATTTTGCCAAATGAACAATTTCTCTTGCATGTAATATTTCCCTGTCTCTCATCAGCCGGATATCACTTGCAGACAGGGTAAGTACCGCAATTGTTTTTCCTTCGGCGGTAACAAATTCAACTTCATAAGAACCGCCGTCTCTGTAGCAGTGAACCACAGCACCTATATCTCCTTCTGTTAAGCCATACCCTTTGATGTCATGCTCAAGTACCACCGTATCCAATTCTTTAATCATTTTGTACCTCTCTTAAGCATTGTTCATAGCGGATATGCGGTCACGAAGCGAGGGCGCTCCTGACCATTAAAATAGTTCGCATCTTAATCATAAGTCCTACAGGTGTCGCCATGTCACCATCTATGACATATTTTACTCCATGTGGCGTTGTAATTACTTCCATGACATCTTGAGTATGGGCAATTTCCAGCAGGCCCTCATTGAGCATCTGAACATTTGTTTCATTAAATCCGACAGACCGCAATAATTTTGCCTTGGCCTTTCCTTTTTACTGGGCATGAATGCGAGTCGCTGCAGATTTTTTTCTGTAATCCGACGCAAAACACGGAAGGGGTGAATCATCATATCGGGTCGATAGCCGGTGACGATTACCGTCGGTGGTTGACGGGTAGGGGGCGGAACTGGCAAGGGAAGTGGAGTTGGGTGTGAAGGTTACCAGTGGCCGTTAGGCCAAGGAACCACAACCAATGCCGCACTTATAGAAGATTACAGATCATCCGGCGTTAAAACCTCAATTGACATTATGTAGCTTTAAAGTTACATAATTATATGCAGGCATTTCCTTATGAACTTGAATATTACGTTAGCGAGACTGGCAATAGACCTTTTAAGGAATGGCTGGAAGTGCTCAAGGATGTTCCTGCCAGGGCTAAGATCCGTGTCAGACTGGATCGTGTGAGGCTCGGCAATCTGGGCAATAACCGTCCCGTAGGTGAAGGCGTGCGTGAACTGATAATAAACTATGGTCCCGGCTATCGGGTTTATTTTGCTCAGGATGGCATCGATATTATCCTTTTTTTTTCGGAGGTGCTAAGCCAAGTCAGCAGAAGGATATTGAAACCGCTAAGGAATATTTGAAGGACCACAAAAGGAGGAAAAAACATGCCTAAAATATCTTCCTATCAAAAAGATCTTATCGAATCGCTAAAAGATCCGTGCGAGGCGGCAGCCTATCTTAGTGCTGCCATTGAGGAGGGAGACCGCTCCGTTTTTTTACTAGCTTTACGTAACGTAGCAGAAGCGAGCGGTGGTATGGCAGCCCTTGCAGAAAAGGCAAATCTCAGCCGTGAAAGTCTTTACCGTATGCTTTCAAAAAAGGGTAATCCTGAGATTAAGAGTCTTTATACGCTTCTTCACGCTATGGGGCTGCGACTTGCAATAGAGCCTGAACCGCATACATGCTGTGCTACAGCCAGCCCCAAAAAGGGGAGTTTCCATTCAGGGAGAAGCCGGGATATTCCGGTAAAGGCATGGATAGGCCATCATCCAACGACAAGAAAATGGCTAAAAAAATATTTGGTTACTGATGGGCTTAAAAATTACCGATATGGCGGCTCCATCCATGTCGGTAATTCCAAAAACTTCACCAACCAGAGAACAACATCACTCCATATCCCCCAAAACCGCTACCTGTCAGAGGGCAAAGCTTGACGAGCGAAGAGGACAAGCAAAGCAATGAAAAATTGAAAAGGCTGGCGATAATGATAATTTGAAATGCTAACTTCTTTACAGTAATTGACATCCTGGAATGTTCTTAACAGGCTGCGGTGCATAAACAGTAACCAGAAAGAGAACTAAAGCTTGCTGAATCATTAAGCTTACAAAGATTTTTCTTCAACTATAAGATTGACTACCAGGCGAATCATCAGGTCTTTATTAGCAGGCTCGCTTTCGGCTATGAGAAGTGCCAATGCCGTCAATGTATTCTCGCCGATTATTTCCGGGATCCCTTCCTGCCTATTATAAAGAAGGAACAAGAAACTTCCGATCCTCTTGTTGCCGTCGAGGAACGGATGGTCTTTTATGACAAAGTAGAGAAGATGCGCTGCCTTTTCTTCTCTTGTACGATAGAGCGGTTCACCAAACATAGTCTGCTCGATGTTGCCAAGTATGGCAGCCAAGGCATCACCGCGTTCAGAGCCGAATAAATCTGTAGCGCCTTCACGCCCTTCCAGTTCTTGTTTGAGTTCGGAAATCGCCTGCCTTGCAAAGTCATATTCAAGCACGCCGCGAGCAGGCTGACAGCCCGCGGGAAGGATAAGTGTATTTTCATCATATTGGAGAAGTAGCCGCCACGTTTTTGCGTAACCTACGATAACAGAAAGCACATCCTTGCCCGTTTCGGTGACAAGGGTCTGGTTGGTAAGGGTCCTCGAAAGCAGTTCGACCGCCTGCTGCATTTCTGATAGCCCTTTTGCCGCTATGCGGGACTGATTAACGGTGAACCCTTGCACCAGATGGTCACGCAGCACATTAGTAGCCCATTGGCGGAATTGGGTGCCTCTTTTCGAATTGACCCGGTAGCCGACTGAAAGAATAGCATCAAGGTTATAGAACTGCGTCTGATACTTTTTACCGTCCGGGGCAGTATGTGCAAATTTTGCACGTACTGCTGCCTTGTCCAGTTCACCCTCTCTAAAAACATTGCGAAGATGCTTGGTTATAACCGAGCGTTCTCTGCCAAAGAGTTCCGCCATCTGGTCCTGGGTAAGCCAGACCGTCTCCGCTTCCAGGTGGACCTCGATGCCGGTTGTACCATCCGGCGATTGATATATGATAATTTGATCAGTCAT
>JBEKJD010000207.1:0-5690 GCA_050011415.1 Dissulfurispiraceae bacterium
CGGAAAGCATCGTTTAATCCCAAAACAGCATCCTGTTCGGGCGAGATGCGGCTTTTCCATCCTGCAAAAATGATTAACACACCTACTGCCGCAAGTGATACCGAGATCAGGACCAGATTGCCGAAAAGAAGTTCAATCTCAGCATGTGGAACATCCCCTAATATGAATCTCTCAATCAGGAATTTCAGTAATAGACCGATAGCGCCGGTCAAAACTGTCGCTGCCGCAACAAGCTTTACCGAAGCCCACAAGACTTCCCGTGAAGCAAAGAAACTTTCTTTCCACGAATTCCAAAAAAAGAAGATTACCGCGAACATCGTGCCGGTATGAAGCATTACAAGAAGAAGCGTCATCTCAGGACTGGTCGGGTCAAGACCCATCAACTTCTCTGCCACTATAACATGCGCGGAACTTGAGACCGGCAATAGTTCAGCAGCCCCCTGGACTACAGCAAGGACAAGGATCTTCAACAAGGTCACAGATTATACCGAGAACAAGTCTTTCAACTTGTTCTTGAATCCTCTTGCCTCTTCAACATTCTCCTCGCTTATACTTGCAAACTCCTCGAGCAGTTCTTTCTGGCGGGGTGTAAGTTTTTTAGGGACATCGATATAGACGCTGACGATCTGGTCTCCCCTATGGTGGGAACCGAGCCTCGGGATTCCCTTGCCCTTGATATGGAAACTCTTGCCCGACTGAGTGCCTGGAGGTATCTTGAGCTTTGCAGGACCATTAAGGGTAGGCACTTCGATTTCACCGCCAAAAACCGCACGCGGGAACGAGAGGGGAACCTGGCAGTAAACATTTATATCTTCACGTTTGAAAAATGGATGGTCCTGTACAGTAATAACAACGTAAAGGTCGCCGTTAGGCCCGCCATAGCTGCCGAAGTCTCCCTCACCGCTCAATTTAAGACGGGAGTTGCTGTCAACACCGGCAGGGACCTTTATTGAAAGCTCTTTCTGCACCCTGGTTTTCCCGTTCCCATTGCAATTCCGGCAAGGATTTGTGATAATCCTGCCTGTTCCGCTGCACTTGCCGCAGGTTTTTGAAACACTGAAAAATCCCTGCTGAAAGCGTATCTGACCCGCGCCCTGGCACTGCGTACACGTAATCGGCTGCTTTCCCGGCTCTGCACCCGTACCGCCGCACGTGTCGCACGACTGCCACCTGGGTATTTTAATTGCCTTCTCAGTGCCGAATGCGGATTCCTCAAGAGTTAATGCAAGGTTGTAACGAAGGTCCGAGCCTTTTGTCGGCCTGGCCTTTTTAAATCCGCCAAATGCACCGAAAAAATCATCAAAGATGTCCTCAAAAATATCGCCGAAGGGCGCCCCTGCGCCAAATCCGCCGAAACCTGCGCCGGCGCCGGCGCCAAGCCCTTCAGTTGTCCCGTACCTGTCGTAATGCGCGCGTTTCTCAGGATCGCCCAGGCAGGAATATGCTTCGTTGATCTCTTTAAACTTTTCTTCAGACTCCTTTTCACCCTGATTTCTATCAGGGTGGTGCTTAAGCGCGAGTTGCCTGAATACCTTCTTTATGTCTTCCTGAGTGGCATCGCGGCTAACACCCAGAACTTTGTAATAATCTTTCATTTATTTTTATTTTTATCCACGTCTTCGAACTCAGCTTCGACCACTTCTTCTTCCGGAGACTTGGCTTTTTGCTCTCCGCCGCCGGTTTCAGGGCCGCTGCCCGGCTGTCCCTGTGCAGCCTTGTAAACATGCTCGGCAATCTTGTGCGAGGCCTTCGTAAGCTCGTCAACCGCAGCTCTTATTTGAGCAACATCCGTGCCGGTATCCTTGGCCTGCCTGCATTTTTCCAGGGCGGCCTCTATGTCCTTCTTTTCGGACTCGGAAACCTTATCGCCGTAATCCTTGAGCGATTTCTCGACAGAATAGACAAGGGTGTCAGCCTGGTTCCTTACTTCCACAAGTTCCTTCTTCTTTTTGTCCTCTTCCCCATGGGCCTCGGCATCGCGCATCATCTTCTTTACTTCTTCATCCGAGAGCCCGCTCGATGCTGTAATGCGTATGGACTGTTCCTTGCCGGTGCCGAGGTCCTTGGCAGATACATGGAGAATGCCGTTTGCGTCAATATCGAAAGTCACCTCTATCTGCGGCACGCCGCGGGGGGCCGGTGGAATTCCAACAAGTTCGAACACTCCAAGAAGCTTGTTGTCCACAGCCATTTCACGCTCTCCCTGATGTATTTTTATCGTCACAGCGGGCTGGCTGTCCGAAGCTGTGGAAAAGACTTGCGATTTCTTGGTCGGGATGGTTGTATTCCTTTCGATGATCTTGGTAAAAATACCGCCAAGGGTCTCGATGCCGAGAGAAAGCGGGGTCACGTCAAGAAGCAATACATCCTTGACCTCGCCCTTCAGAACAGCGCCCTGGATACCAGCGCCGACAGCTACGACTTCATCAGGATTCACTGACCTGTTCGGCTCTTTGCCGAAATAGGCCTGGACAACCTGCTGCACTTTCGGGGTCCTTGTCTGTCCGCCGACCAGTATAACTTCATCTATATTACTTTGCGAGAACTTTGAATCCGCTAACGCCTTTTTGCATGGCTCGATAGTTTTTTCGACAAGGTCATCGGTAAGCTGCTCGAGCTTGGCCCTGGAGATTTTCATAAGTAGATGCTTCGGCCCTGTGGCATCAGCAGTGATAAAGGGAAGATTTATCTCTGTCTCAGATGCGGTTGAGAGTTCGATCTTGGCACGCTCGGCCCCTTCCTTGAGCCTCTGGAGCGCCATCTTGTCCTGCTTGAGATCAATGCCCTGCTCTTTCTTAAACTCGTCAACCAGCCAGTCTATGATCCTCAGGTCAAAATCGTCGCCGCCCAGATATGTATCGCCATTGGTCGCCTTTACCTCAATAACACCTTCTCCGATCCCGAGAATCGAGATATCGAATGTCCCTCCGCCAAGGTCATAAACAGCCACCTCTTCCTCTTTCTTTTTTTCAAGGCCGTAGGCAAGCGCTGCAGCTGTGGGCTCGTTGATAATCCTCAAGACATTGAGTCCGGCAATCTGTCCGGCATCTTTTGTAGCCTGCCGCTGGCTGTCGTCAAAATATGCCGGCACGGTAATAACAGCCTCTGTAACAGTTTCTCCGAGATAATCCTCAGCAGCCTGTTTCAGCTTCTGAAGTATCATTGCTGAAATCTCCGGCGGAGAATACCTCTTGCCCCTTATGTCAACATGGGCATCGCCGTTTGCCGCTTCCACTATTTTATATGGAAGTCTCTTCCTCGCATGTTCAACCTCCGGGGTGTTGTACTTTCTTCCCATCAGCCTTTTTATTGAAAAAATTGTGTTTTCAGGATTTGTAATAGACTGTCGTTTTGCTATCTGCCCTACAAGCCGCTCCCCTTTTTCGGTAAACGCGACAACTGAGGGAGTTGTCCTCGTGCCCTCCTGGTTAGGGATCACTACCGGCTCACCTCCCATCATTACAGCCACTACCGAATTTGTAGTTCCAAGATCTATACCTATTGCCTTTCCCATTGAATCCTCCTTATATTAATTACGAATTAAGAATTACGAAAAAACAATTACGAATTTAGAATTAGGAATTATGAATCTAAGGATTAAAAATGATAGTATTATTTTTCCACAATTCCTAATTCGTAATTCGCAATTGCTGTCCCTAAATTCTTAATTCGTTATTGTTATTCTTTCTTCGACACGGCGACAAGCGAGGGACGCAATACTTTGTCTTTATAAAGGTATCCTTTCCTGAACTCCTCTACGACCGTATTGTTTTCCACATCAGACCGTTCAACCTGTGACATTGCATGATGGTATGCAGGATCAAAAGTCTTGTTGAGCGCCTCAATAGCAGCGACTCCGAACTTCTCGAGCGTCCTTTTCATCTCCCTCAGAGTATTTTCTACTCCCTGCGCCAGCGCGCCCGATGATTCAGGGCCTTCTTCGCCTGCATGCTTTAAAGCCATTTCAAGGTTGTCTATAACCGTCAAAAGCTCGTAAGCCATGGCTTCGTTGGAATATTTAATGAATTCCTCTTTGTCCTTCTGGACTTTTCTCTTATAATTCTCGAACTCGGCGTAAAGCCTCAGGTATTTGCCTTTCATCTCTTCGAGTTCAGCCTGTATTACTTCGACAGCCTCTATTGATTTTTCTTCAAGTCCGGTAGTGACCCCCTCCTCGCCAGACTTTTCAGTCTGTCCAGTTACCGGTTCCTTCGCCACTCTGTCTTCGACCATCTAAGACACCCCCCTTACCAATTACGAATTAAGAATTAAGAATTACGAATTAAAAGATTTAAGGATTAAAGATGATGGCGTTATTTTATCCACAATTCCTAATTCCTAATTCGTAATTCCTAATTGCTGTCCCCAAATTCCTAATTCGTAATTCCTAATTCGTAATTATATTAGATATTAGCTCTCAAATGTCTTGCTCACACACCGGGCCACCATATCTACCATCGAAATTGCTTTCGCATAATTCATCCGTCTCGGACCTATAAGCGCTATCACACCAATCGGTCTTTCGCCTTCCTTGTATGTAGTCGTAACAACACTCAACCCTTTAAGGTCCTCAATGGGATTCTCATCCCCTATAACCACTTTAACGCCTTCAGTGTCAGAAAACTCTTCCAGAAGCTTCAGCAGCATGTGTTTGTCCTTGATGGCCCTCGACATCTCTTTGATATACGCTATATCAGAAAAGTCCGGGAGGTCCATCACATTGTACAAACCCGAGATAAAGACATCATCTTCTGCAAAGTGCAGCGCCTGCTCGCAAATCTCAATGGCCCTGGAAACGAGCCTGTCCCACAATACTTTTTCGTATTTCATACGTTTTACAAGCGTTTTCTTTATATCATCCAGGGTATATCCGGCGTATTCCGCATTTATATAATCCGCTATTCTGTTGAGGTCATCCTGCGTAATATCTTCCGGTATGTTCAGCATCTTGTTCCTGAAAACACCCTCATCGGTCAACAGTATGGCAATGGTGATATTTCTTTTATACTTGATTAATTCCAGTCTGTTAAAAGTGGTTTTCTCCGGCTTTGGCGGAAGCGCGACGCCCACATAATTTGAGAGTGTTGATAGCGTAGAGGTCACCTCAGAAAACAGTACCGATATATCGCCCTTTATCGCTTCCAGCCTGCCGGTAAATTGGCGCGTAAACTCCTTTGAAATATCGTTCTGGACCCTGGATTCTTCCGGCAGATGGAGTGAATCCACAAAAAACCTGTATCCCTTATCAGTCGGCACCCTGCCGGCCGATGTATGAGGCTGACTCAGAAACCCGAAATCCTCAAGATCCGCCATTATGTTCCTTATAGTTGCCGGCGAGCACCCGATGTCATATTTCTTTGTGACATAACGGGACCCAACCGGTTCAGGGTTGTTTATATAACTCTGAACTACCGCGTGAAGTACCTGTCTGCTTCTTTTATCAAGCATATCAAATATCATGCTGAAATATACCTCCCGCTTCCTCCCTAAAGAGCTTTAGAACCTTCGCGGACGGGCGTTAGCACTCTCACTCCCTGAGTGCTAATAATTTAACAGTTAGTAATCGCACCTGTCAAGTTTGGACATCGAGGGGTAGTGGGTTAGTTTGTTTTTACTCTGGATCACCTGGGTTCTCAGTAGTGGGCTGGTAACGTCCAGCCCACAGATCAAGAACTGGCGACCAAAGATAA
>JBEKJD010000208.1:0-7871 GCA_050011415.1 Dissulfurispiraceae bacterium
TTCATAAAGGAGTCTGCAATTCACCAGGGTAGATCAAACGTCCCGGCAATTCCTGATATAGTAATTCAGAAACTACTCGCGTATGATTGGCCGGGTAATATTCGTGAACTGAAGAACACGCTGGAACGCATGATAATACTAACCACCGGAGAAAATGTTGAAGATACTTTCCTCCCTCCTGTAATCCTCATGTCGAACAAAGCTGATGCTGCCAAAGGCGGAAGACTGAAGACCCTGGAGGAAATGGAAAAAGATCATATAGTTGATGTTTTAGAGGCAGAGCAAAATCTGGAAAAGGCAGCCGAAATCCTTGGTATTACTTCAGTCACCCTTTGGAGAAAGCGCAAACAATACGGCATTCCCTAAGAAAAGACCTTCCCTGACTCATTTGCAATAATCGAATCTGCCACACACTACTTGATCAGGTGAAAGGGCACGCTTGTGGAAACAACTCCCTTCCTGAACAGCAAAACACCTTTTATAAAAAATGCCGTCTGGTTATGCAGCAGGTGATGCCACCACGTTGAAGGCACAAATTCCGGGAGTATCACCGTGATGACCCCGTCCTTGTAGTGGTTCTGGACTTCATCTATATAGTTGAGAAGCGGCTCTTTTATCGAGCGAAAGGGAGAATCAACAATATTAAGCCGCACCCCCATGCAGTGCTGGTCCCATTTTCCCCTTACAATTTCAGTCTCCGCCTGGTCGAGACACACATAAAGTGCAACCACGTCATCTGAAATAGCTTTTGCGTATTTTACTGCACTGATGACAGCCTGCTGCACGCCTGATATGGGAATGATGACAGAGTGGTGCTTGAATTCGGGCTGATTGACCTCGCAGGAAGTTACTGATAGTTGTTCTGCAACAGAAAGATAGTGTGTGTGCATTTTCTTCATCAAAATGACCAGGCAGGGCAACGCAACAAGCACTATCCATGCCCCGTGCGTGAATTTTTCAACCGCGATAATAACAAGAACTACCGCTGTGGTGATTGTCCCGACGCCATTTATTACGATGCTTTTCTGCCACCCTTCACCCTTATATTTAAGCCAGTGTTTCACCATGCCTGCTTGTGAGAGTGTAAATGCGATGAAAACTCCGATTGCATAAAGCGGTATCAACGCATGAGTATCGCCTCCGAAGATCACCAGGAGCCCGGCGGCGAAGAACCCGAGGAGCACTATGCCGTTGGAGAAAACGAGCCTGTCTCCGCGGTTGCTGAACTGACGCGGAAGATAACGGTCTACAGCCATGATAGACGAGAGCCTGGGGAAATCTTGAAATGATGTGTTGGCCGCGAGAACAAGCATAAATGACGTAGCGAATTGTATGGTGTAATAGATAATCCCTTTTGAAAATACCATCCTGGCAAGTTGTGATAGTACGGTTTCGTTCTCATTGGGCAATATCCTGTAATAGTTGAAGTAATAGCCGAGGCCGAGGGTAAGAATGCCTAACAACAGACCCATCCATATGAGAGTGATTCCGGCGTTCCGGGCCTCGGGAGCGCTGAAAGCCCGGACTCCGTTGGATACTGCTTCAATTCCGGTGAGTGTGGCGCAGCCTGAAGCAAAGGCCCTGAGTATGATAAAGAGAGGAACTATGTTTGTAGCCGCCGCTTTAATCTCTGTCGGGACAGGACGGGGAATAGTAAAGGATTTAACAAAACTCATGCCTATAAGCAGGAAAAGACTTCCGAGAAAGATGTATACCGGTATAGAGAAGACTTTTCCCGACTCCCTCACACCCCTCAGATTAATTATCATGATGAGCGCTATGGCGAGCAGACACATGATGACTGTTTGGTTGTGCAGCGCCGGGAACGCAGAGGTAATCGCCTCGACACCGGCGGAGATACTGACGGTAACGGTCAACACATAGTCGATAAGCAATGCGGCCCCTGCTATCATTCCGGGATGGTCGCCGAGATTATCTTTTGCGACAATATAGGCCCCTCCGCCGGTCGGATATGCGTGGATAGTCTGGAAGTAAGATGTGGCGACAATTGCGACAAGCGCAACGATGCCCATAACAACAGGGAGCGTGTAATGAAGCATCGCACTGCCGCCTACAACAAGTGCCAACAGAATTTCCTCCGGGCCGTAAGCAACGGAGGACAGAGCATCCGAAGAGAAGACAGCGAGCCCCATAAATTTGTTGAGCCGCTCGTGCGTTTCCCTGGCTGTTGCGATTGGACTTCCGATTAGATAACTCTTGATTGACACAGATTCCTCCCAGGGCGCTCACAGGAGAACACAAAAAAAACCGCCGGCAAAGCAGCGGTCTTGTAATCTGCCTATTGCCCTTCCATATGCCTACGAGGTTAGCTGACGGGCTCGGGCCTGGAAGTGCCCTATTCCTGACAAGAAATGCGCCCCAAATGACGGTTCCCCCGCACCCATTTTCAACTCAACAGTTGAAAGTGGATTTCGGCTGCTTTGGCAGTTACTTTAATTAATGGTGGAGAAGATTGTCAAGGATGGCAACACCTTGAGGCGAATTCAAACTCTGCATAAGTTTGCAGATTTCATTTTTTAATGGGGGCACTTCATTTTTTAATTTAACGTCTTTAACAAATATATCTAAACCTATATTATCCTGATAATTCAGGAGCTTTATTTCAACTTTTCACTTGGCACTGAAAATGCTTTTTTCTTTCTTCGGATATTCGGAGGTTCAAAAAAAATGAGGCAGCATATGATAAATTCACAATCCTTGTACAGTTTTTTCGACGTACCTGGTACGTCTCAAATAGCTGTTTCAGGAAACTTGATATTTGAGAATATGAAACTTGATGCCGTAAATGAAAACCGTTTCGTGGTTGTTCCTGTGGCGGATGTGGACAAAGCGGCGATTAACGCGGTCCGTTATGCAAAACGTCTTTTCGGTAATATTTTCGCCGTCCACATACTTCTCAATCCTTCGGACAAGGAGAGAATCGAAGACCAGTGGAAAATGCAGAGGTTGGAGATTCCGTTGATCGTCCTTGAATCTCCCAACAGCTCAATAATCGGGCCGCTTATGGAATATGTTGATGGCATACATCTTCGTCATATTGGAAGTGTCGTCACCCTTGTGTTGCCGGTAATTGCAATTTCGAAATGGTGGCATCGTTTCCTGTTCAACCAAACAGCGAGATTAATAGAAAGGGCTTTTGAAGGCAAGTCAGGGGTGGCAACCATACGCGTTCCTTTTTCTTTGACAAATACCGCTTATTAGAAGGCGTAGTTGTGATTTGTATAAAACCGGTCTACAATTTGAGGAGATTATAGCTATGGACAATATTTCACGGGCTGCTAACCTTTTTAAGGAGGAGGAGACAATATGAACCTTGCAATTTGGCTTCCGGGGATGTTCCTGCTGGGAATCGCAGGGATGGGGCTGTGTTTGCTGTTTTTGAAAGCGTGCGAGAAAATATAAAAGTTGAGGTGACGTAAATGATCTATTTGACAGCGGTTGTAGCAATTTTTTTATTCATTTACTTAGTTGTGGCCCTTGTTCGGCCGGAATGGTTCTGACACAACCTGCTACCTGTAACAGACACTAAAACACTTAATTAAAGGAGTCAAACAATGTTTATACAAACGTGGTTACTTCCATTTGCGCTTTTGGCAACTGCGACACTTGTCGCGTTCCCTTTAAGCCGCTATCTGGCATGGGTCATGGACGGGAAATACCGGCCCTTGCCCGTCTGCGGATGGTTCGAGAAACGCCTGAACAGCGGTCCGCAGAACTGGAAACAGTATACAGCCTCCCTGCTGATTTTTAACACCTTACTGTTCGTCTTCGGCTATCTTGTTCTGGCGCTGCAGCCTTGGATGCCGCTCAATCCTGATCACAAGACACTCCTGGCACCGAGCACCATCTTTATGCAGGTTGTGTCTTTCATGACAAACACGGACCTGCAGCACTATTCCGGGGACCAGCATCTGTCTAATTTCAGCCAGATTTTTTTCGGTATCGCCAATCTCTTCATATCGGCTGCAATCGGCTTAAGCGCGCTGGTGGCCATCATACGGGCTTTGCGCAGCGATTCGTCCTTAGGCAATTTCTTTTTGGACATGTGGCGGGTATTGGTTTATATGTTCGTGCCGGCAGCCTTTGTCTTCGCGCTCTTCTTTCTTGCCGAGGGCAGTCCGATGACCTTGAAAACATCCTATCAGGTTTCAACGCTGGAACCCGCAGCTATGGGGACCACTGATAAGGGAGAAGTCAAGCAACAGAACATTGTTGTCGGTCCGGTGGCTGCTTTCGAGTCCATGAAAATGTTAGGCACCAATGGCGGCGGATTCTACGGCATGAATTCCGCTCACCCCTTTGAGAATCCTACGGCGGCATCGAACTTTTTTAACACTCTTGCGATGATGATTTTCCCATTCGCTCTTGTGCTGATGTATGGACGTATGCTTAAACGCATACGACATAGCCTTGTTATATTTTCTGTAATGCTGTTTTTAATGACCGCTACTGTTGTCTGGTCGGTCTACTTTGACACACTGAAACCTAACCCGGGTCTGACTGCTCATCCCGTGGCCCGAACTTATGAAGTCCCAAGTGCGACGGCGCCGGGCGGGAAACGGGCAGTGGCCCTGCCGGCTGTTCCGGGCCTGCCGGTAGACCAGCACCTCGGCAATCTCGAAGGGAAAGAAATGCGTTTTGGCACCTCGGCAGGCGCCACCTTTGCGGCTCTGACAACAGATGTGACCTGTGGTGCAGTGGATGCAGAGGCCGACAGCCTCAACCCGATTGCTGCTTTGTCTCCTATGGTGGGGATGTGGCTCAACTGTCTCTTTGGAGGTAAAGGCGTCGGCATGATCAACATGCTGCTTTATATAATCATCGGAATTTTTGTAGCGGGCATGATGGTCGGAAGAACACCGGAGTATCTGGGCAAGAAAATCGGGGCGCGTGAAGTCAAACTCGCAGTGATTGCACTGCTGATCCACCCGTTCATGATCCTGTTCCCCACCGGCCTGTTTGCTGCAACGAGCTGGGGGCTCAAGGCTGTGAGCAATCCAGGGGCGCATGGTTTTTCACAAATTCTGTACCAGTTCTCCTCAGCTTCTGCCAACAATGGCTCAGCCTTCGATGGACTGGCGGTCACTTACGGCTTTTGGAATAGTGCGAGTCCGGCGCCGACTGCCGTGGCATGGGACATCGCAACAGGCCTGGTGATGATGTTCAGCCGGTTTATTCCGATTATCGCGCCGATTGCCATGGCTGCATATCTCGGGGAGAAGAAATCCAGTCCTTTTGGCCTGGGCACCCTTAGGGATGATACCCCCACATTCAGCTTCCTTTTGCTGGGAACGATCCTCATTATAGGGGCGCTGCTCTTTCTGCCCGTTGCCGCGCTGGGACCGGTAGCAGAACACTTTGGCCCCATTCCGTTTGGAGGCTAAAATGAAATTTGAGATGAATAATGAGTTAGAAGGAGTGTTATATGAATAAAGCAGATGTAATTGAATCCATGCCTGAGGCTGGTTTGTCTGTGGGCCAGCAGACGCCCCACCGTCGTAAGAAACCCCAGCGGCTGCTCGAGAAAGAAACAGCATTGGCAGCTCTGAAGCAGGCCTTCCTGATGCTGCGTCCTGACAGGCAATGGAACAATCCGGTTATGTTCGTAGTCTGATGGGCAAAGGGTCGAGCCAGTCACCCATAAGCTATTTCATCTGGCTTGACGCTTGGCTTTTTCTGACCGTGCTGTTTGCGAACTTTGCAACAGCCCTTGCCGAGGCCCGCGGCAAGGCCCAGGCTGATTCACTCAGGCGGGCGCGTTTCGACACGGTTGCTTATCGATTTAATGCTGCGGGAAACACCGAGCAGGTGTCCTCGACAGTTTTGAAACCGGGAGATATGGTCCTTGTGGAGGCCGGACAAATGATCCCCAACGATGGAGAAATCATCGAAGGTATTGCCTCCATCGACGAATCAGCTATTACAGGCGAATCGGCCCCGGTAATCCGCGAAGCGGGCGGCGACAGGTCAGGTGTGACAGGCGGCACCTTTGTGCTTTCCGACAAGGTCGTTGTACGCATTACCAGCGGCACAGGAGATTCGTTCCTCGACCGCATGATCGCCCTTGTTGAGGGCGCCATACGTCAGAGAACTCCAAACGAGATTGCTCTTACACTCGTACTTTCGGCTTTTACACTGGTCTTTCTGATCGTTGTAATCCCGATTTGGGGCATGTCATGGAACGCCGAGCAGTACATGATGGGCTATCTGGGCATACAGGAACCCCTTAAGAGTCTTGGTACTGACGTCCCGACACTTATAGCACTCCTGGTCTGCCTCATCCCTACAACCATTGGCGCTTTGTTGGCCGCTATCGGAATCGCCGGCATGGACCGCGCATTGCAGGCCAACATCATAGCGAAAAGCGGCAAGGCGGTGGAACTGGCAGGTGACATCGACATCGTCATGCTTGATAAGACAGGCACAATTACTATCGGGAACAGGAACGCTACCAAGTTCTTTCCAGTCGGGAAGTATTCGGAATCAGAGGTAGGGCGGCTTGCTGCCATGGCGTCTGATGCGGACCAGACACCGGAAGGGAAGAGTATAGTCAAGTTATTCGAAAAGCAGAGCGGCAAAACGATAAGTGTGCCGTCTGATGCCAAGTTCGTACCCTTTACGGCGCAGACCCGCATGAGCGGTGTGGATCTTCCGGATGGGAGGCTAATCCGAAAAGGGGCGCCTGATGCTGTTATAAGATTCATTAACAAGAGCAATGGTATCATTACTGACGAGATGAAGATCCAGATCAAAAACCTTGTGGACAGCGTAGCCTCAAAAGGCGCTACACCGCTTCTGGTGGCCGATGGCTCCAGCATCGCAGGCGTTATCGTTCTTGAAGACATTTTAAAACCGAACATGGCTGAACGGTTCGAGCGGCTCAGGAAGATGGGTCTGAGGACCGTTATGATCACAGGGGACAATCCTCTCACTGCTGCGGCTATAGCAAAGCAGGCAGGCGTCGATGACTTCCTCGCAGAGGCCACACCCGAGACCAAGCTAGCTTACCTCAAAAAGGAGCAGGCAGAGGGTAAACTTGTTGCCATGATGGGTGACGGCACTAATGACGCCCCGGCACTGGCCCAGGCAGATGTTGGTCTTGCCATGAATGCAGGGACGCAGGCAGCAAAAGAGGCTGCAAATATGGTTGACCTCGACAGCGACCCCACAAAGTTGATCGAGGTTGTGGAAATAGGGAAACAACTGCTGATGACGCGCGGCTCTTTGACGACCTTCTCCATCGCAAATGACGTTGCAAAATTTTTTGCAATTATTCCGGCGCTTTTTGCGGGTACCCTGCCGTGGTTAAGAGTTATGGACATCATGCACCTGCACTCGCCGCTGTCGGCAATACTGTCAGCGGTCATCTTCAATGCGATCATCATTCCGCTGCTTATCCCGATCGCACTCAAGGGTGTAGAATACAGGGCGCTCGGCGCCGAGGCCCTGTTACGCAGGAACCTTCTTATCTGGGGACTTGGTGGTGTGATCGTGCCGTTTATCGGCATCAAACTGATCGATATGACAATGGTAGCTCTTAATCTGGTGAGCTGACGTTTTAAGGAGGAAATGAAAATGATGAAATATATTTCAAAGAGTGTTTTACTGCTTGCGGTCGCAGTGGTTATCTGCTGCATAATTTACCCGCTGGCGTTATTGGCTGTCGGGCAGGCCGTATTTCCCTTTCAGGCCAACGGCAGCATGCTGAAAGGGCCTGACGGCTCAGTTGTGGGGTCAAAGCTCATAGCGCAGCCCTTTACAAAGGACGAATACTTTCAGCCCCGTCCTTCCGCGGCATCTTATGATGCCTCGGCCTCAGCCTCGTCGGCCCTGTCGTCATCAAACTATGG
>JBEKJD010000209.1:0-5586 GCA_050011415.1 Dissulfurispiraceae bacterium
GTCATAGGTCATAGGTAATGGGTCATAGGTTTTTTTCAATTACCCATTACCTATGACCTATCACCCATGGCTGTTTATTTATTAACCAATTGTGCTAACTTAAATTATGTCGAAATTCCTGAAAGAACGAAGGAAAGAACTTGGGAAAGAAATTCCCGAGATTGCTTCGGTAACCCGTATCAAAGGATCATATCTGAGATCAATAGAAGAGGAAGAGTTTGATAAGCTTCCTGTTGAGGTGTATACAAGGGGATACATAAAAGAGTATGCGGAATTTCTTGGGATCCCGGCGGATATTGCACTTGAGCCATATGAGAATTATACGAGGGAGAAGAAATCCGGAAAAGAAAAGAAGATTTATAACGAAATACCTGTAGCTACTTTGACCAAAGAATCGGATGATAGTCTTGATGCTTTTGAAGACCGCGGCGACCTGGAACATATGGATATACTGCTTTCTCCTGAAGTAACTTTCTGCTCCTCGCAGAAAACACTGCTTTTCAAAATATTATGGATTTTCCCCGTAGCTGCCGTTGCTGCCGTCATCTACTTTCTTATCCCTTCTATGAATAGCGCTCCGCCTGCTCCAGAGGTAAAGGAGCCGGTTGTACAGGGCCCTGAGATTGCGCCGCCTCCGGCATCCGTGAGTCCGCAGCCTCCCCCGGTGCTGTCGCGTACACCTGATGGCAATCCTGCAGCGAAAAGTATTAAGACCCCTGAGGGGACCAAATCGAAGGAGAAAGTGCCGGTTCCCAAAGACGCAAAGGACAAGGGGTTGGCAGCTTTGGATAAGACGCGGTCGCAAGCTGACAAGAGCTCTGCAGCCAAATGGAAACATACTCTCAATATCGATGCCGTTGATAAAGTATGGGTAAGGGTTGTCATTGATGGCACTGAACAGAAAGGAATGCTTTTGAATCATGGGGACAAAGTGAGTTATGGCGCCAATAAATCTTTTGCTGTTATAGTTGGGAATGCTGCAGGCGCCAATATTCTCTTTGACGGTAAACCTTTTGAAAACCTCGGCGCCGAAGGTGAAGTGGTGAGACTTAACTTCCCCCTTTCAACTGGACAACAACCGACTATGAATCAAAAGGACCAGAGCGATAGCCCGATACAGCCACAGCCTTCCGGACCTTTACCTTCCAATCAGGCGCCGGACGCGCCTCAGTAGTTTAAGTACATATCCCCGATGATCACAAAAGAGTCCCTTACAGCATTTTTCACTGAAAAAGTCACAAGGCCGCTCAGATTCAATGATATTGTGTCACTGCTTGACCTCTCATCTTCTGAAAGGCGCCAACTCAAACGGCTGTTGAGGGAAACAGTAGGCGAGGGCGCTATTGTAAGAACGAGAAACGGGCTATACGGGCCTGCTGAAGAAATGAGTCTTGCAACAGGGTATTTTGAGGCCCACCGCGACGGCTACGGATTCGTAATTTCTGAACAGCCTGGTGAACGGGATATTTTCATACCTGCTCGGGCGACGTTGGGAGCTATGAATAACGACAGGGTCATGGCGCGTATAGAGCAACGGCACCGGCGTGAGGGCAGGATCATACGGGTGCTCGAGCGTTCCACTGTGCGTATAGCCGGGACTTTCGAGGCCGGGGAAACAGCATCCTATATAAAACCCAAGCGCAGGTCGCTGCCCTTTGACCTTTATGTTGCACCGCGTGATGCAGGAAAAGCTGAAAGTGGTGATAGTGTTATTGCCGAAATAATAAGCTATGCCACCGACAAACGTCCCCCTGCGGCGCGCGTTGTTAAAGTCCTGAAAAAACCTGAAACTCCTCAGGATGAGGTAGAACTTGTTATTGATGAAATGAACCTCGCGCGAAGATTTCCTGCTGAAGTGCTGGAAGAGGCGCGTGAGCTGTATGAGCGATCACAGGAAGGTTACCAGGGCCGCAAAAGGACCGATCTGCGCCAACTCCCCACAGTCACTATTGACGGGGAAAAGGCAAAGGATTTCGATGATGCCGTATCTATAGAAAGGACAGCAGGGGGATACCGTTTGTGGGTGCACATAGCTGATGTCGGACATTATGTCCGGTGGGGGTCTCCTATTGATTTGGAGGCCCGCAGAAGAGGGACCAGCGTGTACTTCCCCGACAGGGTTGTCCCCATGCTCCCGCCGCAACTGTCCGAAGACCTTTGCAGTCTGAGGCCTGAAGAAGACCGGCTCGCTTTTACCGTTGAAATGGAATTCGACATCCGGGCGGAGAAGCGGCTGGATATGCGCTCGGTCCGGTTCTATCCAAGCGTTATAAGAAGCGACGAGCGGATGACCTACACATCGGTGAAGAAAATACTCGTTGACAGAGACGCGGAAGAGCGCAGGCGCTATGGGCGTCTTATTGAGGAATTCGAGTTCATGGGTGCTCTATGCAATGCGCTTAAAGAGAAAAGGCTTAAACGCGGCAGCCTTGATTTTGATCTCCCTGAGCCTGAGGTAATCCTTGATATGCAGGGCAACCTCGAATCGATTATAAGAACAGAGAGGAATTTCGCGCATATGATCATTGAGGAGTTCATGATCGCGGCAAATGAAGCTGTCGCAGAGTATGTTGAAGGGCTTGACATACCGTTTCTTTACAGGGTGCATGAGGAACCCGACCCTCTTAAACTCGAAAATATAGTAAAAATGATGAATACACTCGGCATTGTCAGGGGCCATAAGGGATTAAAACCGCGTGATTTTCCGGCATTGCTCAGACAGATAACCGGCAAGCCGGAAGAGGAGATTCTGAACCATATGATTTTGAGAAGCCTTAAGCAGGCCCGCTATTCCCCCGTTAATGCAGGCCATTTCGGGCTTGCCTCCAGTTCCTATACTCATTTTACCTCTCCGATCCGAAGGTATCCCGACCTTGTAGTACACAGAATTTTGAGAGCTGTCCTGGAAAAAAAACCATTGAGCGAAAGGCAGACCAGGGAACTTGGGTCTATTTTGCCTGATATTGCTTTTTCCTCATCTAAAACAGAGCGGCAGGCGGACGATTCGGAGCGGGCGGTTTTGAAAGCCATGAGGGCGTGGCTTATGCGCGATAAGGTAGGAGATGAATTCGAGGGCACAGTCATATCGGTTATGCCGCATGGGTTAAGGGTGCGGCTTAAAGATTACTATGTCGAAGGACTGCTCCACATATCTTACATGTCCGATGATTTCTACCGGTATGACGAAAAGGAAATGAGTCTGTACGGTGTTCACAAGAAAAAGAAATTCAGCCTCGGGAAAAAGCTGACTGTAAGGATTGACAGGATAGATATGGATGACCGCGAAATCCTCTTCGGTATCTAAGTTGTGGCGCAATCGTTGAAACATAAACTCGACAGGCTCTACAGCGATTATGATTTCAAGGGACGTATAGCTCATGATCCGATAGAATTGCCTCATCAGTATGCAAGACCTGAGGATATCGAGGTTAGCGGATTTATAGCCTCGTGTTTCGCTTATGGCAAGGTAGAGCTGTTCAAGCCGGTAATTAGAACGCTTCTTGGCAGAATGGGTCAAAGTCCCTTTGACTTTCTCCTTCATTTTAATATCCGCGCTGACAGGGACGTGTTTGCCGGATTACAATATCGATTCAACAGGAACGATGACATTATAGGTCTCCTTTATGTCTTGAGCAGAGTTATTAAGAAGCATGGCAGCCTGGAGTCTGTGTTCAGTCGATACCACAGAAATAGCGATCCTTCCATAGAAGCAGGGCTGGCAGGGCTCATAGACGCTTTATTGGGGACAAGTACTGCTGCAGTATATGGAGATGATCAGAAAAGGGACGGGTTCCTTCAGTTTTTGCCATCGCCCGCGCGCGGCAGCGCTTGCAAACGTATGAACATGTTTTTGCGATGGATGATACGGGACCGGGACATCGATTTCGGTATTTGGACCGGCATTTCTAAAAACAAACTCGTGATCCCGCTTGACGTGCATATCGCCCGTATTTCACGATGCCTGGGTTTTACCAGGAGGTCCGGACAGGATTGGAGGACTGCTGTGGAAATAACGGAATCGCTTAAGGCTATTGATCCTGAAGATCCCCTTAAATACGATTTTGCCCTGTGCCATCAGGGTATTGCGAAGGTTTGCAGTGCCAGGCGCTGCAGTGAGTGTAATTTGTTCGGTAAAGAATTGCCCGGGCTATCATAAAGTTGTCTCCAAATCTTCCTCACGCTTTTCAACCTCATACTTGGTCTTGACAGTGAGCAGGATGCCGCTTAAGATTAGAGTAAAGCAACATTCTCAGGTAAAGAGAAGATAGCTATTTTTATACGGCCGACTATGGACAATAAAAAGGTGAATATCATTAAACACTGGCATGACAGTTTCGACGTAATTACAGACCTGGTTTCACTTCATGATAAAGACTTTAATATTATAAGGGCGAACAGAGCTTTTTTAGACGCATTTGATAAAACACAAGAGTCTGTCTTCGGGATCAGGTGCTATCAACTGGTTCATAAAACCGCTGTTCCAATTTATGATTGCCCGCTTAAACAGTCAGCGGAATCAAGAAATACAGTTGTAGAGGAGATTTATGAGCCGGCTTTGGGACTTTATTTAGAGGTCACCTGCTACCCCTTATTCGACGATAAGGGCGAATTTGAAGGGGTGCTTCACTTTGCCAGGGATATAACCGAACGCCGGCAGGCAGTTAATGCTTTAAAGCGGAACGAAGAGAACCTCAATCGTGCCCAGAACGTTGCACATGTCGGCAGTTGGCTTTTAGACATAGACAATAATGCACTTTGGTGGTCCGACGAAACGTACCGAATGTTTGGAGTGCCGTCCGGCACCCCTTTGACTCTTGAAAGCTTTTTCGCACTCATACATCCCGAAGATGTGGATGATGTAGTTCGTTCGTGGGAAGGGGCGTTAGCGCATCAACCATACGATGTTAAGCACCGGATAATTATGAATGGGAATGTCAGATGGGTAAATGAAAAGGCTGAAATAATATTTAACGAAGACGGTCGGCCTATGTCTGGAATAGGAACAGTACAGGACATTACGGAGCTCAGGCAGGCGGAGGATGCGCTAAAGCGGAGCGAGGCCAACTTTCGGATACTGATCGAAAATATCCCTGACAGAATATTTCTTAAAGACATGAATTCAGTTTACATGTCCTGCAATGATCCTTTTGCTCATGATCAAAAAATCGTCGTTTCCGAGATTGCAGGCAAGACCGACTATGATTTTTTCCCTGAAGAGCATGCTGAAAAGTACAGAGCAGACGACAAAAGAATAATGGAAACAGGGGAAAAAGAAGAAATTGAGGAGAAATATATACTAAATGGAAGTGAGCATTTCGCTCATACAATTAAAACGCCGGTCAGAGATAGTGATGGGAATATTGTAGCCATATTGGGTATTTTTCGCGACATCACGGAGCGTAAACATGCGGAGTCAGAACTTAAACTGCATAGCGAAATTCTGGAAAATATGGCAGAAGGTGTTTTTCTGATTCGTACTATAGACGGGAAAATTGTTTATACAAATAAGACATTTGAATGCATGTTCGGTTATGGTCCCGGGGAACTTGTCGGAAAACATGTCAGCATTGTTAATGCACCGTCTGA
>JBEKJD010000210.1:0-10595 GCA_050011415.1 Dissulfurispiraceae bacterium
AGCGGTATAATCTCCACATCAAATGGGGCAATACTCCCGGGCCATATTATCCCGTCCTTATCATGGTTCTGTTCAATGGCTGCAGCGGCAATCCTTGCAGGACCAATTCCGTAACTCCCCATAATTAATGGTTTTTCCTGGCCATTATTATCCAGGAAGAACGCATTCAGTGGAACTGAATACTTAACTCCCAACTTAAAGATATTGCCTATTTCGATAACTCTCTCTATTTTCAACGGATTCTCACACTTTACACAGAAATCGCCTTCTTTTGCTGCATGCAGGTCATGCCATTCTGCAGCAAAATCGCGACTTGAAGAAATACCTTTAATGTGATAATCAACTTTATTTGCTCCTGATATAAATGTGCCTTTCATCAGCGATTGATCAGCAAATATGCGTATATTATGCGACATGGGACCTATAAAACCGGGCTCTACTCCGAGAATAGAAAGCACTTCATCTTTACCAGCAGTCCTAAAGTTACCGATTATCTTTGCGAGCTTTTTTTCATGTAATTCCTGATCTCCTCTCAGAAGTACCAGGGCAGGGCCGTCTGCTGCCATGAGCAGCAGGCTTTTTATAAAATAGGCGGGTTCCACCTTCAGGAAGGTCGATACCTCTTTAACTGTTCTTTTGTCAGGCGTATGAACCTCTTCGAGCTGCCATCTGTAATCATCAATCGGACAGGATGCTGATTGCGCTACCTCGACATTCGCCATGTAACCACACTTTTCACATATAACTATGTCATCTTCCCCAGCCGGGCTTGGAGCCATGAATTCATGAGCTGCGGCGCCACCCATCATGCCGGTGTCTGATTCCACCTGATAGAACACAAGACCGCATCGTTTGAATATCTTATGATAGGCATCAGCATGAATTTTATAGCTTTTATCAAGTCCTTCATCGTCTGCATCAAAACTGTAGCTGTCCTTCATAATAAACTCTCTCGTACGTAGGATTCCGCTTTTAGGCCTGGCCTCATCCCTGAGTTTAGTTTGAATCTGATACCATGTCTGGGGAAGGTTCCGGTAGGACTTCAGCTCTCTTGAGGCAAGCCATGTCATAATCTCCTCGTGCGTCATGCCAAGACACATATCGCGGCCTGTCCTGTCCTTTAAACGAAACATTTCATCTTTTATGTCATACCAGCGGCCAGTTTTCTGCCATATTTCAGCAGGATGCAGAATCGGCATAGATAACTCCTGCGCGCCGATCGCATCCATTTCCTCTTTAAGGATCGCATTAATCCTGCGAATAACCTTCCATCCGAGAGGGAGATAAATGTAAAGTCCAGCAGCAAGCTGCCTGACATAGCCAGCACGCAACATGAGTTTATGGCTGATAGCTTCAGCCTCGGAGGGAATTTCCCTCATAGTGGGAATAAGCATCTGCGAGAAATTCATAACATTGGACTATATCATTATTTACCATTCAAAAACAACAGTTTTTTTATAGGGAGTTCCTCCATCAGGAATCCAGTATCTTAGGCATAATATTATTTTGTATAACATCTTGATTCAAGCTCATCTACCTGACATCAGTTGTTGCTTTTATGCTCCGGAACAACTGCTTTTACCTTGGAAGTTGCCGAATAGTCGCCTAATGTGACAATTGTGTTACCTTTTTTTACATTACAGTTACTTTTGCTGCAGGGGTTAGGATTGTTTGAGGGAATGATTTGCGAACTAACTGATTAGACTGACTTCATGACTTTTCAGATTTAACATAATATATCTTATCAGACGTATTCAATAAACAGCAAATGTTGGTAAGTTGTTATAAACCATGTTAGTAATTAACCGGCCAAAGCGTGATTACTGGATTCCGACTGTAGTGTACAAGTTCTAGGCAGATGAAAAAATATTATATGTTAATGGGTTCTCAATTATTTACTGGGATTCCCAGCACATGACAATTCTCATAGCCCGCAACCTTAATATTCATCAATGTTTGTTCGCCAGGATCAAAGTCTGATGCCAGCAAAACCTTGATGTAATTGGCACTGGTACCATAATAGCCTTCATCGCTTTTGTTCTCTATAACTATTTCAAGCACCTTATTGAGTTGACTTGCCATATAATCCCTTCTTTTAACTTCCGCAATGTTTCTCAGTATTCTAACCCTCTGTTTTTTAGTGGTTTCTGAAATTTTATCGTCTAAGAATGCTGCCCTTGTTCCCGGTCTTGATGAATACGGAAAGATATGGAGATATGAAAAAGGCATGCTTTCAATAAAACGGCATGTTCTCATGAAGTTTTCTTCTCTCTCTCCAGGAAAGCCTGTTATTATATCAGTCCCAATAGCAATATCGGGGAATCTGTTGTAAATATGTTCCAGTTTATAAGCAAAATCACGTACTGAATAGGTCCTGGCCATTTTACTGAGAATATAATCATCGCCGCTCTGCAATGGAATATGAAGATGTTTGCATATTCTGCTATTGCAAATTGCCTCAAGCAGATCTTCATTTATTTCGTTCATTTCCACTGAGCTCAGCCTTATTCTTGCAATAGATGTTTCTCTCAATATTTCCTTCAAGAGAAATGAAAGTGATTTCTGAGGTTTTAAGTCAAGACCATAGGTGCCGAGGTGTATGCCGGTAAGAACAACCTCTTTATAGCCGGCTGCATCGTATTCATTAATTCTGCTTATGATTTTATCTAAAAGTTCACTTCGCGACTTCCCTCTCGCCATTGGGATGGAGCAATAACTGCAGGAAGAGTTGCAACCATCCTGGACTTTAACAATCGGCCTATGTCGCGGATAATTGCTGTTAAGGCATAAATTGGTTTCATCAATATCAGTTAATTTACTGATAATACTATCTTTATCACTGTTTTTTATAACATCTATTAAAGGACCGATTTTTCTTATTTCATCTGCATTAAGCTCGGCATAACAGCCCGTTGCAATGACTTTAGTATTGTTTCTTAATGCTTTATGTATTAATTGCCTTGATTGCTGGTCTGCTTTGGCTGTTACGGTGCATGTATTAATAATGCATAAATCAGGACTTTCAGAAATAGCAACAATATCATTTCCGGCAGACTTCAGGACGCTTTCAATATTGAGGCTTTCAGCCTGATTCGTTTTACAACCGAGAGTTAAGATAGTTATTCTCATGTAATATGTTAAGCTACTATTAAATGATTACCCCGTCCAAAGAATGCCTCCTGGCTTTTATAATACGTACATCAACCGGATCGCCTATTCTGATCCGCCCCTCATTTAAAGTAACACTTACTATTTTATTGGTCCTTGTCCTTCCCGTCATTTTTTTCTGAACTTTTCCATCAGGACCCTCGATAAGTATCTCTTGAACTGTATTAATAAGTTCCTTGTTCTTCTGTTCAGTGATATTATTCTGCACCTCAAGTATTTCATTAAGTCTTGATAATTTAATCGAATCTCCAATCTGATTGTCCATTGATGCTGCTCTTGTTCCCTGCCTCATAGAATATTGGAAAGCATAGATGCCGTCAAAACCGATGTCTTGTAAAGCTTGAAGTGTGAGGTGATGATCCTCAACTGATTCATCAGGGAAGCCGGCAATAATGTCCGACGTTATTGCAATATGTGGCATTTGCTTGCGTAAGGCATCAACTTTACTTATATATTCCTCCAAGGTATATTTCCGATTCATTAGCGATAGTATCCTTGAGGATCCGGATTGAAGCGGTAAATGAATATGCCCGCACACTTTTTCACAGTCCCGCATAACGATAATCAACTCATCGGAGAGGTCCTTCGGATGTGAGGTTACAAATCTGATGCGACTGATTCCCTGTATCTTATCTACTGCTTTAAGTAATTCAGCGAAGTTAACGTCACTGCTATATGAATTAACATTTTGTCCGAGAAGTATTACTTCTTTATAACCTTTCTCAGCGAGTTCTTTGATTTCACTGAGTATTGCATTAGCCGGCCTGCTCCGCTCCCTACCCCTGGTATATGGCACTATGCAATAGCTGCAGTAGTTATTGCACCCATACATTATATTAATCCACGCCCTCACCTGCTCTTTTCGTTCAACCGGCAACTCTGTATCCGCCAGCAACGGATTATCTTCCACGTCAATTCTGTCGACATTCGACTTATGAAGGTCTCTGATCAGATGTATATTCTGAGGTCCGATGACATAGTCAACATACGGCACTCTTTTAAAAATATTTTTACCCTCTTGCTGTGCGACGCAGCCGGCCACGGCAATCTTCAGTGCGGGTTTTCTTTTTTTAAGTGTCTTTATTCTTCCCAGTTCGCTGAAAAACTTCTGCTCAGCCTTTTTTCGAATACTGCAAGTATTGAAAATCACGAGGTCTGCGTCCTGGGGGCTGTCTGCCTCAATATACCCCTCTGACTTCAAAATGCCCGACATTTTTTCCGAATCATGCACATTCATCTGGCAGCCGAAAGTTGATATGTAATATTTATTCATTAATTTATGTTTAAGTATTTATCGAATAAATGCCGATTATTGCTATTGCACTAATATGTAAACTATTTTACTATATTCCAGTAGTTTTTGGCTGCAGGCTATGAAAGTATTAGGAAACGCCTGGAGATGAAGAAATAGTTTCATGAAGAAATATTCAATACGAATAGGGTTGGGTCTCATTTTGGCGCTTGCCTTTCTGCTTCATGCGGCCCACATTGTCGATTACGGTTATTTGGACCGTATGGAAATGTTAAGCTATGATTTACGCCTCAACCTTACCCTGCCTCATTCTCACGATGCCAGGATCGTGATAGTCGACATCGATGAAAAAAGCCTTGCCGAAGAAGGCCACTGGCCGTGGAGCCGCAACAAACTGGCATTGCTGGTAGATAATTTATTCCGGCGGCAGGCATCGGTTGTCGGCTTCGACGTAGTGTTTGCGGAAAAAGATGAGAGCTCCGGATTAAAAATATTGGAAGGGTTAAGCAAAAAAGATCTGGCACGTGATGTATCGTACCAGTCTGCCTTAATGAAGATGCGTGGGGAGCTTGATTATGATGGAATATTTGCGCAGGGGATAAAGGACAAACCTGTAGTGCTGGGATATTATTTCCCACAGCGAAAAGGAAAAGAAACGCATCAGCGGACAATTGCCTGCGCCTGTTGTTCCTGTCGGTTCATTCGGGGGACTCAACATACCTTTTGTGAAAATGAACGGATACGGCGCCAACCTGGTTGAATTGCAGGAAAATGCCGGCAATGCCGGCTACTTCAATCAAAGCCCTGATCCGGACGGCGTTACGCGGCGTATACCTATGCTCATAGAATATCGCGGGGCTTATTATGAGCCATTGTCCATGGCCGTAGTGCGCGCCTTGTTCGGTTACCCCCAGGTAGTTCCCGGACTCGTACAGACGGGTAAAGGTAGCGCTGCCTATAAGAGGCTTGAATGGCTGAAATTAAGCGACCTAATTATACCTGTGGATGAGGATGTGATGACGTTGGTACCCTATTTCGGAGGTCAGGGAACTTTTCCATATATATCCGCCTGCGACGTTCTGCATGACAGGGTAAACCCTGACGATCTCAACGGGGCTATCGTTTTGGTGGGCACTACTTCACCCGGTTTGATGGACCAGCGCGCGACGCCTATGGCAGCGATTTATCCCGGTGTTGAGGTCCATGCCAACATGATCGCCGGTATTCTTGATCAGAAAATCAAAAAAAAGCCGGCCTATGCCATGGGAGCCGAGCTTTTGATACTGCTAGCTACAGGGCTGCTGCTGTCTTTATTATTGCCTTTTCTCACTCCGTTTAAATCGACACTGCTCAGCCTGTTGACTCTTGCATGCGCGATCGGAATCAATATGTGGGCCTGGAAAAACAACACGGTATTGCCGCTTGCCGCGTCTGTCGTAATGATACCTCTTATCTATATCTTCAACATGTCCTATGGCTTCTTTATCGAAACCAGGGCCAAACGCAAAATTACGGGTTTGTTCGGTCAATACGTGCCGCGGGACCTTGTAGTTCAAATGAGCAAAAACCCTGAAAAATTCAGCATGGAAGGAGAAAGCAGGGAGCTGACCGTGCTTTTTGCAGACGTCCGGAATTTTACGAGCATATCCGAATCGCTCTCTCCAAAAGAACTCTCAAAGATGATGAACGAATACATGTCATCCATGACCTCGATCATCCAGAAACATGTGGGCACTATAGATAAATATATCGGGGATGCCATAATGGCGTTCTGGGGAGCCCCGCTTCAGGATTTGTCCCACGCCCGCAACGGCATCCTGGCAGCTCTGGAAATGCAGCAGGCCATAGCTTTGCTGAGGCCGCAGTTTGTTGAGAAGGGATGGCCCGCAATTAATATCGGCGTGGGACTGAACTCAGGCATGATGAGAGTCGGCAATATGGGTTCGGAGTTTCGCATAGCATATACTGTCATGGGCGATGCTGTTAACTTGGGCTCGAGACTGGAAGGAATTACAAAAGAATACGGTATCGGGATTATTGTTGGAGAAACAACCCGTAATTCAGTGAATGATATTGTTTTCCGGGAACTCGACCTAGTGCGCGTAAAAGGGAAAAATAAGCCGGTGGCAATATACGAACCGCTTGGATTGCAGGGCCAACCAGACCAATCCCTGCTGGATGAAGTATCTTCATTTGAGCAATCGTTAAAACATTACCGCGCAATGGAGTGGGATTCTGCGGAACGGCTTTTGTCCGGGCTGCAAGAATTGTCTCCGCAACGCCGTCTCTATAATCTGTATCTTGAGCGCATCGCTCATTTCCGCGCAAATCCTCCCGTCCCGGACTGGGACGGCGTATTCCAGTTCACAACAAAATAGAATAGTGTGATAATTAACGTGACAATTTCCCCAGCGAACTGTAATATAACTGTAATATAACTGTAATATATTTGTGTTGATACCTTAACTATCGCGGGGAAGAAGTGGCATTAATATTTCAACTGGCATTAAGCGGTATGTTTATGTTATTTGCGTTGACATCTTTTGCTGTTGCTGATGATACCCAGGAAATACCGCACTTTGATATCAGGAGTTACCAGGTAGAGGGCAACACCATTCTTGCCGCTGACAAAATCAATTCCATTGTTGCCCCTTTTACCGGTAAGGGAAAAGATTTCGGCACTGTGCAGGAAGCTCTTGAGGCCCTTGAGAAAGCTTATCATGATCGCGGTTACATCGCAGTCCAGGTTACACTGCCGGAACAGGAACTGGAAAACGGTGTTGTTCGACTGAATGTTATTGAGACTCGCATAGGTAAAATCAAAATTGAAGGGAACCAATTTTTTGACGAGTCTAATATTCGCCGCAGCATACCGGAACTGCGCGAAGGACAAACACCCGATATAAACGTTATATCCAAAAGCCTCAAACTTGCAAATGAGAGCCCGGCAAAGAAGGTAGCTCTGCGGTTGCAGAGCAGCGATCAGGACAATGAAGTCGATGCGAAGCTTGATGTAAAAGATGAGAAGCCCTGGAAGGTGGGTCTCAACTTCGACAATACAGGAGACGACAAAACCGGTCGTTTTCGCATGGGGGTACTCTTTCAGGATGCTAATATCTTTAATCGTGACCAGCTTCTGACTCTTCAATATATCACTTCCACTATTCATCCCGAAAATGTCAGCATTTACGGTATGGGTTACAAGATACCTATATATGGACTGGGGTCATCCATTGACTTCATAGGCGCTTATTCTACTGTTAATTCCGGTACTGTAACTGTGGCGTCCAATCTTTTGCAGGTAAGTGGACAGGGCACCACTCTCGGTCTGCATTACAACCAGAACCTCACCAGGATTGGGGACTACGAACATAAATTAACTTTAGCTCTGGATTACCGGGCCTATATTAATAGTGTGGCATTCGGGAGCGTACAGTTAGGCAACAACCTTACTGTACACCCCCTCTCCCTGACATATGCAGGGTCATGGTCGCTTGAGAGGACCAATGCAGGCTTTTATTTAGGCATCTCGCGCAATCTGCCCGGCATTGGTGAGGGCGACAGGGACACCAAAGATTTCTTTGAGAAAGTTCGTGTTGGCGCTCCTGTGGGTTATAACGTATTGCGGTTAGGGGCTAATATCCTGTACGCCTTTGGTAATGACTGGCAGACGCGTGCTGTCGTTAATGGCCAGTACACGTACAATCCGCTTGTCTCGGGCGAACAGTTCGGAATTGGGGGAGCGAGCTCAGTGCGGGGTTTCGACGAAAGAGTTGTTTCCAATGACAGAGGAGTTTCAGGCAGTCTTGAATTATATACGCCTAACCTTTCCGGGTTTTTCAGAATAAGCTCAGTACAATGCCGCGCCCTGTTTTTTTACGATATGGGGTATGTTGCAGAGGTTAACCCGCTGCCGGGAGAAATATCCAGCAATACGATATCGAGCACCGGCATAGGCGTTCGCATAACTGACGGCAAATATTTGTCGATATCGAGTGATTATGGATTTATCCTGGAGCCTCTTGCCGGAGGTAAGGGAACAGGAAGCGGTCGCTGGCATCTGGCGATGAGCTTTATGTATTAAAAACAGGTTATAGGTTATAGGCAATGGGTGAGTGGAGGGGATTTATATGAAAGCTAAAGGATTGACTAAACTGTTATCCATTCTCGCTCTGCTCTTTTTGAGCGTAGGCACTGCACTGGCCCTGCCCTCTGGCCAGCAGGTGGTAAACGGCAATGCTTCTTTCAACACGCAGGGTAATTCGCTCACTATCACCAACACACCCAATACAATAATCAACTGGCAGAATTTTTCCATCTTCAGCAACGAGTCAGTCCTCTTCAGCCAGCAAAGCAGCGCCAGCTCTATTTTGAACCGCATAATAGGACAGAACCCTTCCTATATCCTGGGCTTGCTTCAGTCCAACGGCAAGGTATTTCTTATCAATCCAAACGGCGTATTCTTCGGACAGGGCTCACAGGTAAATGTGAACGGCCTTATCGTATCCACGCTGGGCCTAAGCAACAAGGACTTTCTGGCCGGAAATTACAATTTTACCGCAGGGTCAACAGCAGGTCCCATAAAGAACCAGGGAACCATTTCGACACCAAGTGGCGGGGCCGTGTATCTGATAGCGCCGGATATAGAGAACAGCGGAATAATAACATCACCCAACGGCAATATACTCCTTGCAGCAGGCCACAGCGTTCAACTTGTTGATTCCTCAAATCCCGACATATCAGTAGTGGTGAGCGCCGATGGAGACAAGGCAGTGAATCTGGGCCAGATAATAGCGCAGAGCGGCAAGATCGGCATTTACGGAGGACTGATAACGCAAAGCGGAATAGTCAGTGCAGACAGCGCAGTTGTCGGCGGCAACGGCCAGATACTATTGAAGGCAACCAATGACATAAACCTTGCTGCCGGCAGCACGACAAGCGCAAAAGGCGGAGGCACGATACAGGTGTTAGGCGGAATGGAAAGCGGAACAGTCACGGTGAACGGCACACTTGATGCCTCAGCGCCCAATGGCGGAAACGGCGGTTCCATAGAAACATCAGCTTCGCAAGTGAGCATCGGAGATAACGCGCATATCACCACACTGGCGCCTTTTGGCAAGGCCGGACAATGGCTGATTGATCCTGAGGACTACGACATCGGAGCCACCGAAGCAACAAACATTGATGCTGCCCTGGCCAATACCAATGTCACCATCACCACCACACCGACCACTGCCAGTTGCACCAATGTATCCTGCACCGGAAACGTTGGCGGGGGGCTTGGCGATATAAACGTCAATAGCCCATTAGGCTGGAGCGCCAATACTACATTAACGCTGTCAGCCTACAACAATATAAATGTTAATGCGAATATTACTGCCACGGGCAACACAGCAGGACTTAACCTCTTCTACGGCGGCAGCAGCAGCATTACGGCACCGACCGGCGGCACCGGATACTTCCTCAATAACGGGGCCTCGATCACGCTCTCAGGCAGCACGCCGTCTTTATACATCGCCAATCACAGCTACACCGTAATTAACAGCCTTGGGAGTATGGGTGACACATCCGGAACTACCTTGCAAGGCATTAACGGCAACAGCGCAGTCCTCTCAGGCCACTATGCGCTGGGAAGTAATATTGACGCCTCTGGTTCATCTAATTGGGGCATTAGCGGTTTTACTCCCATAGGCGCCTCTTCTCCCTCTTTCAGCGGAACCTTTGACGGTCTCGGCCATACCATCTCCAATCTCTACATCAATCTCCCAAGCAACAGCTATGTCGGCCTGTTTGGAGCAAATACCGGAACTATCCGCAATGTCGGACTGGTGGGTGTTAATGTGACTGGCAGTGGCTTTGTCGGCGGGTTGGTGGGCGAGAACGAAAACAGTAGCGCCAGCATTAGCAACAGCTATGCCACTGGCAATGTAACAGGTAGTGGGTTATATGTCGGCGGTCTGGCAGGCGGGAACTACAACAGCGCAAGCATTAACAACAGCTATGCCAATTGCACCGTCATCAGTAGTAACTGGAATGTCGGCGGGCTAGTGGGATGGAACCAGGACAGCGCCCTCATTAGCAACAGCTATGCCACCGGCAATGTGACCGGAACCAGCGTGGTCGGGAGCTATGTCGGGGGGTTGGTGGGCGGAAACGGAGCCAGCATCAGCAACAG
>JBEKJD010000211.1:0-5536 GCA_050011415.1 Dissulfurispiraceae bacterium
GCCTGTTATCGTATATGGCGCATCCTTCATCATTATTGTAAAAGACACAAACGGAACTCCCCTCCCTGCACCGTATCTTGATAAGCTCCATAAATGATTCATATATCCGGCCGTCGCTGTGAGAGCGCACACGCTCCCCCTCCCTTACTGTAACAACATTACCACAGGACAGCACACCCGCATTGAAAAGGGCCATGTCTTCCTTCAGCAATGAAGGACTTGAAGCAGTACAGCACTTGCCGCACCGGACACAAGCCGTCCTCTTCTGAAGATGCATTTTCTGCGGCTGACAATTCTTCTCCATATTCCAATCTCCTCCATAAATTCAGGTCATAGCACGTATATATTAATCCGTCATGCCCGAAGTTCTTAATCGGGCATCCAGTGCGGCAGCGTTCTGGATTCCCGCCTTCGCCAACAGTACCAACAGTAGGTGCTTGAAGCACCAGAAGTAGGTGCCTTAGGCAGGTGCCTTTAAGCACGGGAATGACAAACAATATACTCTTACTTATGCCTGTTGCCTGTTGCCTCTTCTATAAGTTCTACAATATGTTTTATTTGACGGCCTTTTATGCCGGTCCTTAGCTGAAGGACGCAATTCGGGCAGGAGGTAACAATCATGTCAGCCTCCTTATAAGCCTCTATCCTCTTGTCGAGAACACCCCTGGACATATCAGGATACATTACCCTGAATGTACCGGCAAATCCACAGCATCCCTTTTCTGAATCAATGGTATTGACTCCCAAAGATTTCAGGATTTTTCTTGGCTCGGCATTCACGCCAAGACTGTAAAAAGCGTGACACGGGTCATGATAAACCACACGCGATGAAGTCTTGCCCATATCTTCTTTTATTTCAGGCAGCTCTTCGGCGAAAAACCGGGTCACATCCATCGCCTTCTCAATGCTGTCGCCAACTAATTTCCTGTATTCATCCCTGATAAAATAAACGCAGGTCGGACAAAGGCCTATAACTGCCTCCACGCTCATTTTATTAAATACCTTCATATTTCTCTCTGCAAGTTCAGCGGCGTCCTCCTTAAAACCAAGCCCCAGCAGCGGAGCGCCGCAGCAGACTTCTCCCTTCGGCAGTACAACATCATAGTTCATACCATTCAAAATCGCTACAAGCGAGTTCCCGATATGCGGGTAGAGAAAATTGACGGTACAGCCTGCAAACACCGCAACCCGCCCCCTCGGCTTTGCCGCCTTGAACAGAGACATGCCGTCCCTGAGCGCAGGGCCGGTAATATTTATACCCATTTCATGCAGCGTTCTGAAACGCCGGAGTTTATGCACCGGCAATATTTCCCCAAGGCCCTCAAGAAATTTCAGGACTTTGAACCCGGTGGAGGCCTGTTTGAAAGCAAGCCTGGCCGCCAGAGTGAGAAATCTTCTTTTATTGCGGGATGTCCTGAGACTCTTTCTCCCCTCGTATACAGCATCGGTAATACTTATTCCAAGAGGACAAAGTGTATTGCACGCCCCGCATAGCATACAACTGAAGATTCTTTCATCAAGTATTTCGGAGGGGCCAATCTCTCCCTCAATAAATTTTTTGAGCAGGACAACGCGCCCCCGGGCGCTCATCCCTTCGGTGACATCCTCGCCATAGGTAGGGCACAGTGCCTTGCAACTGCCGCACCGCACGCATTGGTCCAGAGTTACCTTGGATACATTTTCATTACTTATCAATGATTTCATAAAGAATCAATTATTAAACGGTTTCGTAAAAAGTTCATAGGCAAGGCGCGCGAGTCCGCAGGAATGAGACGTACTTTTTGGTACGTCGCAGTGACTAAGGATGAAGCGCAACGCTGCATATGGACTTTTTACGGAACCGTCAGTCATTCAGCTTCCCGCTCCTGAAACCCTCAAGGTCAATGCTCACATGCTTAAATCCCAGCGCCTTAAGCTGCAACACAACTTCCTCCCTCATCTCCCTGTCAAGAAACCTGGGCAATTCCCGCGTATCAACCTCTATCTTTGCCATATCATTGTGGCTCCTCACTCTAAGGTCCCCAAACCCCAGTCCTTTCAGGCACGCTTCGGCGTGCTCGACTCGCTTAAGCGCCTCCTTCGTAATCCGGACCCCATAAGGGAACCTCGATGAGAGGCAGGGAGATGCCGGTTTGGACCATGTCGGCAGCCCCATCTCTCTGGACAGCGCCCGTATTTCATCCTTTAATAATCCAGCTTCCAAAAGCGGACTCCTCACCCCATGTTTTGCCGCAGCCTGCCTGCCGGGCCGCCTGTCCGAAAGGTCGTCGTAATTGCTGCCGTCTATAACATACCGGCATCCCTCAGAGCGGGCAATATCGGTCAGTCTTGAAAATAGTTCGTCTTTGCAGTGGAAACACCGGTCTACCGGGTTTCGCGTAAAATCGGGATTGGACAGTTCATCGGTAGCAATCACTTTATGGGTAACAGCTATCGCCTTTGCCATCGCCGCCGCATTCTCCAACTCGGCAGCAGGCATAGTCTCAGAGTATCCAGTGACAGCAAGAGCGGATATGCCCGACTCTTTAAGCGCCTTAAGAAGAAAAGTGCTGTCGACTCCGCCTGAGTAAGCCAGCACCGCGGATTCGATTTCATGCAGGATAGATAACAGTTTCTGATATTTCATAAAAAAAGGGTAATAGGTTATCGGTTATGGGTCATAGGTAAAAAAATAAATCTATAACTCTTTACCCATTACCTATAACCTATTGCCCATTACCTGCCGTTTTTACAGAACGGTAATTTCGTAAGTCTCCTGATGGAACCGTATATCTTCCTTTATGATAAGCTGAATACCATAGGCATTTTCAATTTCCTCTATGCCCTGCCGCTCTTCATAGGAAAGGAGTTCGGCCACAGCAGGATTGGCCTTGATCATAGCCATCGCGCCCTGGGCCAGGTTCATTTTTCTAACTTTCCTGAATATTTCATATGTTACAGTCCGTGGCGATTTTACGAACCCCCTGCCCTCGCAATACGGGCACGGTTCGCACAATACACGTCCGAGACTCTCGCGCACCCGCTTTCTCGTCATCTGGATGATGCCGAGCTCGGAAATATTGTAGATGGTATTTTTCGCCCTGTCCTTCTTCATTGCTTCCACAAAGGCCTTGAAAACTTTTTCCCTGTTGTCAGTCTTTTCCATATCGATAAAGTCAGTGATGATAATGCCTCCCAGATTTCTCAGACGTATCTGGTAAGAAATTTCCTTTACTGCCTCAAGATTCGTTTTTAGAATAGTGTCTTCAAGATTTTCCTTGCCTACAAACTTGCCGGTATTGACATCGATGACCGTCATCGCTTCTGTCTGGTCTATGATGATGTACCCTCCTGATTTCAGCCACACCTTCCTGCCCAGCGCTCTGGATATATCAAGCTCTATCCCGAAGGCATCGAACATAGGCTCCCTGCCCTCATAAAGTTCTATTTTTTCGATGAGGCGCGGGAAATACGTCCCGGCAAAGTCTTTAAGACGCTCGTATTCCTCTGTAGAGTCTATGACCAGCCTTTCTACATTATGGCTCATGAAATCCCGGACACTCCTGAATACCAGGTCCAGATCACTGTATAAAAGGCTTGGCGCAGAAGCCTTCTCCTTCTTTTTTTGTATGCTGTCCCACAGCAGAAGCAAAAACTCGAGATCGCGTCTGATCTCATCATTTGTTGCATCCTCGCATGCCGTCCTCATTATCAAACCGAACCCTTTGGGTTTGATCTCCGCCGCAATATCTTTCAGCGCAGTCCGGACATCTTCATCCTCGATACGCCGCGATATACCGACATGTTCCACATTGGGCATGAGCACCACATATCTGCCCGGCAGCGTTACATAAGAAGTAACACGCGCGCCTTTGGTGCCGATAGGATCTTTTGATACCTGGACCAGGAGTTCCTGCCCTTCCTGTATTAATTCCTCAATAGACAGCAATTCCTCCCTGGACTCGTTCCTGGCATACAAGTCCTGATCTTCAGCCTCGCTGTCCAGAAATTTTGCATAATAATCTTCCGTATCCCTCATTATGTCGCCCACATAGAGAAATGCGGCCTTCTCAAGACCTATGTCGATAAACGAAGATTGCATGCCGGGCAAAATCTTAAGGACCCTGCCTTTGTATATATTGCCCACAAGGCTCGTGTCCCTCTTCCTTTCTATATACTGTTCAACAACCTGCCCTCCCTCGAGCAGAGCTACCCGGCTTTCCTCTCTGGTAACATTTATAATCAACTCCGACATCATAATGGCTCTATCCATGCGTTTTCCCAGCCGTAATATGCAGTCCGTGTAATATCCATATCCCTGAAGCTGCTGCCGAAAAGTGCTTCGGCAGTTTCCCCTATCCTTGCCTTTATCGGGTCCTGATCTCTGAGAATCAGCCTGATGTCCTGGCCAAAAGAAAACTCCGGTCCTTTGGGGTCCTCTAATGAAACTTCTTCGATGCAGGGGCTTATATCGACTTCCTTCCCGTCCCTCAGGACACAGAGCCGGGGACGTTCCCGGCATCCGGCGGCCAGTCCGGACTGCCCCATAAATGCATCGGCCCTTTTGTCCCTGAGATCGTCAGTCCTGATACCTCTTATGACATACTCATAACGGGTGATAAAATTACTCAGGGAAGGTCCATTGAAAGGGATAACCGCCATTTTGCCTATCGCTATCTCTTCCGGCATGTGCCTGTTTATCTCGTCCCTATAGAATTCTATACTAAAAGGGCTGAAAACCTCCATATCAAAATACTCCCGTTCTCCTGCAATGCCGACGCTGAGGGATGGACCGAAAGCAACCCGCGGCGCAGGATGGAACCCTTTCGAAAAATCAAAACAGACCCCGGCTCTCCTCAAGCCCCGGAGCACGGCGGTCGCCAGTTCAAGATGGGAGAGATAACGGAGCCTGCCAAGCTTGGCGAACTGTACCCTGACCTTTATTTTAGGACGCGGTGACGCGGTGACGCGGTGACACGGCGAAACGACATCGACATCTCTTTGTGTCCCCGTGTCTCCGTGTCTCCGTGTCTCCGCGTCTTCAGTTCCCCGCGTCTCCGCGTCACCGCGTCTCCGCGTCGAGATTCCCTGGCTCTCCGCTTCTCCGGTTCGGCATTTAAGTCCGCATGCGGAGCATGCCTCCCTGCAGCCGGGGGTCTTCTCTTCAGCTAACGCGCGTTCATATTCCCTGTACAGAAAATCTTTACTGACGCCGATGTCCACAGTGTCCCACGGCAGCCGTTCATCTCTTCCAAAACTCCTTTCAGAGTATGCCGCGCCATCAATGCCGGTCCTGTCCATGGCGTCCAACCATGCCGGAAAATTGAAATGCTCGGTCCAGCCGTCGAGCCGGCAGCCATGGCCCCATGCCTCCTCGATAAGCCTGGACAAGTTTTCATCCCCCCTGGCAAATACAGCTTCCAGAAAGCTCATGCGTTCATCATGTCCCTTATACTTCAGTTTTTTGCTGCTCAACGACTCTTTCAGGTAATGCAGCTTCCTTCTCATTTCATCAAGGCTTATCTGCCCGTACCACTGGAACGGGGTATGCGCTTTC
>JBEKJD010000212.1:0-5532 GCA_050011415.1 Dissulfurispiraceae bacterium
TAATGCTTACGGTTTCCGTACTTGTCCCCTTGTTTGTGACTAACAGGATATGTTTTCCACTATGTTCCAGATAGGCCTGGGCATGAAGCGCAGGCACTGTCCCCAGTCCCGTGGCGGCAACCGTACTGCCTCCGGACAGTGTTGTCGGAAGGACCTGTGCGGCAGAATCCAGTGTCGCATTGGCAAGTGAGGCCCCCAGCACGTTAGCCGTGGGGAAAAAGCCCCAGTCGTATTTGGTGGGGTCCACCGTTTTTCCGGCATTATAAGCTGCCACTACATAGCTTGTATAGTCGTTTGCCCAGTTGATGCCGTTTCCTGCCGCGAGTTGGTGTTCGCCTGCAAACACAACCTGGGGCAACGTGCTCAGTCGCATAAGAAGCTCCGCTACATATACGCCGCCATAAAGGCTGCCCGGCAGTGGTGAGGTCTGGGTTCCAGGGCCGAACTCACTGAAGGACAGCTCTGTCCCCGATGGAAACACGCCGAATATATTTGTATTGAGCCATCCCGTATAGGTCTCCAGATCAGCGTTCATTTGCGCCATAGCATCGCTGAAGGATGTCCCCTGGGCTACATTGGGATAGTGATGAATAACCAGCAAGTCCCAATAAGGGTTCGAGAAGCCGGACAACGCGGCATTCCATTTTGTTGAATTCCATGTTCCTGAGCCGTCCAAAGCAAAGACTGCAACCCGGGCAGCAGGGTCCGCCGCCTTGATAGCGTCGCTGTACGGCTTCATCTTTGCGGCGTAGTCGCTGCCGCTGTTGAAGAAATCCGGATAGATGTACGGCTCATTTGTAAGTTCATATGAGATTACCGTCAGGCCGTTGGCCTTGCTCCAGGCTGCCAAAGCCCCCGCGCTCTGAGGCGTGTCCGTGGCTCCGTTCACGCAGAGAACAGCCTGGGCGCCGAGCGCTGCAGCCTCCTGTGCGAAATCCTGGATCAGGTCTCCGCCTTTGCCTCCCAGCGTGGGGATGGCGCCCTGAAGCAGTTGATAAGTGGCGGTGTCTGCGGTAAACTTGCCGACCCAATCGCTTCGCATGAGGCCCGTAGTCCAATCGAAGGCCAGAGAGCCGGTACCGGCTGGAAAGCGCAGCCATCCTGGCGACAGCGTGGCCGCGACAGCCCGGAAATTGAGATCACGGTGACTCACACCGTACCAAACCATGGCATAGTTATAGCCAGCGAATCCCTGATTCAAATGGGTTGCGCCGGCAGAGGCGATACTCACCGAAGCGGTGACCACAGTGAAAGTCACCGATATAGTATGGTTCGCCGTCACGTTGGTAAAGGTGTAACTGCTTACGGCCCCTAACGATACCCCGTCTATCAGTACGCTCACTATAGCGTATCCCGCTGACGGAGCAACGGTGTAGGTCTGACTCCCTCCGCTGTTCACAGTTGTCGGGCCTGAAGGTGATATGGTTCCGCCCGAGCCGGCATATGCTGAAATGGAATAAGTCGGACTTGCAGTAAACGTGACCGATATGGTGTGATTCGCTGTCACATTGCTGAATATATATGAACTCACTGTCCCAACAGAACTGCCGTCTACAAGAACGCTGGATACTGTATAACCCGAAGACGCTGTAATCGTGTAGGTCTGACTGCCTCCGCCCTCTACCGCGGTAGTCCCCGAGGGAGAGATGCTGCCGCCTGTTCCGGCAGAGGCTGTGATGGTATGCCCTGTTGAACTTGCAGCAGTCCCCTGAATTATCAAGTTTGACACGGTCACGGTCCCGTTGCTTATTGTTAGTGTCCCATTAAGTGTCGAATACAGGCTGTCGGTCAAATAGCTGCAATCATATCCGCCCCGAAGGCTTGTCGAAATGTCCAGGTTAAAATTCGGGTTTTCTGTGAAAGTCACCCCCTCGGTCTCTATGGTGCTACTGTTTGAGGCCCCATTATATGCGTTTTGCATGGAACTGAAGTATACCGGTGTTACTCCGGCTATCATTGCGGGAGAGTTGGTACATGTGGTTGACCATTCAGAGTAAGCAACCGGGACTGTCGTCTGGGCCGTCAGTGTGACAGCATCGGTGGCCATTGTTGACGCCAGCACCACGAGTGCAGCAAACCAGAAGAGAAGTGTCTCGTGGATCGCTGTTTTCATGTCTTTACTCTTCCCCTAAGATATCAGAGGATCCTCAGATGATATTAGACTTTAAAGTTTACTTTATAGCGTCCTTGAAAGCCTTGCCGGCTTTGAACTTTGGGGTCTTTGAAGCCTTAATCTTTATAACTGAGCCTGTTTGAGGATTGCGTCCTTTTCTTGCAGCCCTCTTCCCCACTGAGAATGTGCCGAATCCAATCAACGTAACCTTGTTGCCCTTCTTCAGTGTCTTCTTAATGCCATCAATAAAAGAGTTCAATGCCTTATCCGCTGCTGCTTTAGAAATGCCGGCATCCTTTGCCATCTTCTCAACAAGTTCTGTTTTTGTCATAATTACCTCCCGGAATGAATTTGCACATATTATACATCAAATCATGTGTGTTAGTTTTAGCTTAAAGTCCACAGTTTAAAATTTACGCAACTGTATGCAATGTTGTTAAATGTCGGCCGTACTTTGGGATTTGTTTTATTTATGATATGATATCTATTATGAGTTTAAAAAAGGACGGTCACTTAGAGGAAGCTCTTGTTGCGTTGAAGATGGATATCCCGGCTCTTCCGGTTATTGCCGCTAAGGTCCTGGATATGCTTGGCCATGAACTGCTGAATGCGGAAGAGTTGGCAGATGTCATTTCTTATGATCCTGCTTTTGCGTCACGTGTGCTTAAAGTGGCTAATTCTCCATATTTCTGTAGAGGAGCCTCAGTAAGTTCGATAGACGATGCCGTTTTCCATGTTGGGTTTGAGGCTGTTTTTAATATTGTTGTGATGTCGGCGCTGAAAGACCTGAGAAAGGAATCTGACGCCGTGGATTTTGCACTTTGGGAACACAGTACGGCTGTTGCTGTTGCGTCCAGGCTGATTGCCATGCAACTTGGCTCAGGCAGAGTGGGCGAGCATTTTGTTCATGGATTGCTTCATGATATCGGCAAAATAGTGATGAATATGAACTTCAAGGAAAAATATGCGACAGTGATTGATGAAGTCACATCTACAGACAAATCTTTCGCAGAAGTAGAGCTTTCAACTTTCGGGTTTACTCACTGTGAAATAGGCGATTATGTGGCAAAGATATGGCGTCTGCCTGTAGAAATCCGGCGCGTAATTTCGATGCACACTCTTAGATCTTCCGAAATAGCTGATGAAGCTCACGTCTTTGACATAATACTTGTAAAGGCTGCTAATTTTATATGTTCAGAACTGGAAATAGGCATTGGAGACGACTATGATAATATTATGGCCGACCTTATGGTCATAGGATTAAATGAGTCGCCCCAAATAGATAGCATCCTTGAAAAAATGAAAAATGAATATCCAAAATACAAATCTTTAATGTTGAACCAGTAGAAGACAACGCCCAGGAATCAGGAAATGCAATTCGCGTTGGTTACAGGAAGTTACAAGAAATATTCAGACAGGCGAAAACCATGCGGTGAGCATGCTGGAACTAAAAGTCGATCTGACATTGACTGATAAGTTCGGTTTTATCTTTTACACTTTACGTCATCTTTAACCTGTCATCTATTACCTGTATAATAATCCATGCACCCCCTTCTCAATCTTTTTAATGATTTCGCCCGGAAAAGGGGCCTGACTGACGATACGTATATTGTCGGCGGAGCAGTGCGCGATATGCTCTCGGGCATTGAAACAAATGATATAGACCTTGCGGTAGCTGGGGATGCCCTGAAAATCTCGAAGGAATTCGCTGAGGTTTCAGGAGCCTCTTATGTGCTCCTTGACAGCGAGTTCCGTATGGCCCGGGTGGTGAAAGACTCGTTCTTTCTCGATATATCGGCCATGAATGGAGAGTCGATAACCGCAGACCTCGCGAGACGCGATATTACCATAAATGCTATGGCCCAGCCCTTGCGTGAATGGCCCTCAACAGTCCATATAATTGATCCTTTCGGCGGCCTGCAAGATCTTCATTCCGGAAACATAAGGATGGTCTCAGAGAAAAATCTTGTCAAAGACCCGTTGCGCATCTTGAGGATCTGCCGTTTCTCTGCTGCTCTTCATGCCCCCATCGAAAGAAACACACGCCGTGCCCTGACAGGACACGCGATGTTGCTTAAGAACGTTGCTGTGGAGCGAATAGCAGAGGAATTACGACATATTATGGCACTCGGGGATTCCCATAAAATAATGTATGACATGGAGGAAGACAACATTTTGTCCGTGCTGTTTCCGGAATTTATAAATATCCCTGTGATTAGTATTAAACATGGCATTGAGTGCTACAGGCAGTGCGAAAGCATGCTCGGAGGGCCTCGCCGTTATTTTCCGCTCCATGAAAAGCATATCCATGCTTACTTCGGACTTCCCGGCAGGCGCATGTGTCTTAAGCTGGCAGCCCTCTTCTCAGGAGAGGCACAGGCGCAGGAAGCCGCGTTGCGAATGAAAATGTCAAATAAAGAGACCGGTCTTGTGGCTTCTATAGTAACCGGATGCAAAAGCATCATGCCTATCTGCAGCGCGGGGGCAGAAAAATCAGAGATGGTCAGGCTTCTGAAAGACGCGCGTGACAATATCTATCCTATGGCAATCCTGGCCTCCGCACTCTATCAGGTCAGTTCTTCGCAGAGATTACCGGCATCAGAAAGTCGGGTTCTGAATTTCAGCAACAAAATTCTTTCACTATACACTGACGAGGTCTTGCCGAGCATGGGCCTTCTCAGAATGATTACCGGCGACGATCTTATAAGCGAGTTCGGCCTGTCCCCTTCACCTCAGTTCAAACGCCTGCTGTCTAAGCTGGAAGATGATATACTGGAGGGCAAGGTAAAGACAAGGGAAGAGGCGCTCAGAGCGGTCAGGGACATACTTGCACGAGGCTTTTCTCCCACTGCATAGCCATTTCATATTCCTTAAAAAGCTGTTCCCGCTCTCTGAAATCCCGTGTATGGACCGCACGCCTGCCGTTTTTTTTCTGAATTCCAATTGCCGAATGGAGCATTTCATGGTAAACCACAAACTCAATATAATAGCCAGGCACACTTCTTTTATCGAGAACAGGATTAATCCGGATGGTATCGGTTGTATTGCTATAGCTGCCGAGTGTCCGCTTCCGCACCGCCCTTCCCGGACTCACTATCCCCCATGTTATGACAGAAACAAGCTTTCCAGCGAAATATTCCCCGTTGAGCCGTTCAAATATCGATTGCAGGTCATGATACTTGCCCTGCGTTCTTACGGGAAAAGACCTTGGCGGCCTGCGCCTGATGGCGCCGCTCATTTGATTCACAAAGTCCCTGAACCGGGGCATACTGCCCCTGCCGTGCCTGATAAATGAAGCAATCTCTTTGAGCGTACCTTCATCGGCGCAGAGAAACATCCGATGCAGTCGTACAAAAAACACCGGTCCTTTCTTCCGGACCGAAAGAATGCTGGTTGAATTATCGGTGAGTACGAGCGTA
>JBEKJD010000213.1:0-5525 GCA_050011415.1 Dissulfurispiraceae bacterium
CAGAGCTTCCAGCGCAGCTTTCTCTCCTTCAAGAATCGCTTCATGGCGCTTGTCAAAGTCGTTTGAACCGATTCGTCCCACTTTCGGCCTTATAACAATATCAGCCCCGGAAAGCTGCATATATGAAAGCTTTGAGTACATAATATTTACAGACTGAAGGATTGTGTCCATAGTGCCTTCAGGCAGCGTAGTGCCGAGATCAGAAGAGATATCAACCGCTATAACAATATCAGCGCCCATCTTCCTGGCGGTATCCACCGCAACAGGGCTGACCACTCCGCCGTCAACATACATCCGGGACCCTATCCTTACCGGCCTGAATACTCCGGGGATCGAGCAACTTGCCCTCACCGCAGTGCCGGTATTGCCGCTGCCGAATACGATCTCCTGCCCGGTCTGAATGTCTGTGGCAACAGCATAAAAAGGTATCCGCAGCTTCTCAATGGGGGTATTCTTTATCGCCTTATTGACATATGCCTCAAGCAATTCACCCTTTATGAATCCGTTGTCGGGCATACCTGGGTCGATAATGTCGCTTTTTTGCAAATCTATCGCCATCTTCTGAAGTTGATATGCATTGTAACCGTATGAGTACAGGCTTCCCACAAAACTTCCGGCGCTGGTGCCGACTACCATATTGATCGGTATATTATTCGATTCCAATACCTTCAGGACGCCTATATGCGCAAAGCCCCTTGACGCCCCTGCCCCCAACACTACTGCCACCCTTGCCGGCTTCTGCAGGGGCGGCTGGACCACTGCCTCTTTAACAGGAGCACAGGACATCACGTTAAGCATTAATACAAAAAGTACGATAACTGTACTCCTGAACTGCATTCCCCCTCCTCATCCGCCTGCGATACGTGCAGCGCAAACAAAAGCAAACAAATAATATATACTTTACTGTACCACTACGAGATTTACTTTCGCAAAATGAAATCTGTTAGAATTGTGTCAGACGTAGAGAATAACAAAGACGCCCTGGACAAACGGTCTCCTGAATTCGCCCGCATACACTTCAAATAGGGCCCCTTGAGGAAGAAGAAATGTTTACGATTGTTATTTTTTCTCTGTTCGGCATTTTGGTATCTGTAATACTGATTGTTTTAATTACGTCAACCGCAAAGGCGGTCAAACGCAAAAAATTAATATCGAGGCTTGACAACGCCGATATTTTTTTATCAGATGGGCTTTGCGATGAGGCCCAGAAAGCCCTGACCGAGGTAATGCAACAATTGTTTACCTCTTTCGGCGATCCGATTTTCCCAGACCTCGTCTTCCGGTGTTTCTATGGTTATGGCAGGTACTCGAACCTGTGTGGAAGAGGCAGCAAGTCGTCTGCAAATGAATCCATAGCCAATTATGAAAAATGCCTTGATTGTTTTGCCAGGTTGAACGACGTAGAAAAGACTCCGGAGCTTACGGGCCTGAAATATGAATGCGAGTACCGTCTTGGTTTGCTTTACCTGGACAAGGCAGAAGGTATGACATCTACTCACCGGTCCGAGCAGCTTTTGAGGGCCGAGCATTTTTTGCTTATGGCGATGGGTAATGTAGAGGAACTATCAAAGGTGATACTGTCCGACACCGTTGTTGCCAAGCCGGAGATAATATCGGCCAGGATCAAGTACGCTCTGGCCAAGACCTATCATCTGCTTTACTTTTACGGCAGCGGCGCGCGGGAAATGTATCTTTTAAAATGTATCGGTAACGCGTCCTCCGCCATAGACGATTTTTTTTCCAGAAATGATTTTCCGTCCGAATGGGAACAAATGGTCAAGTTGAGGACGGAGGCATGTATTGATCTGTGCGGTTATGAAGGGGGCCATGAACATGCAGGTAATTGCGTTAACTTTCAAAACGAGTATATAGACTATCTGAAGTCTGAAGGCCGCTTAAGCGATGCCTTTGCCTGCTACGTCAGATTAGGCAATTTCCATATGAAAACCGCCAAACCAGGGGCGGCCACTGACCACCTGTTGACGGAAGACAATAAATATGTACGGAACATGCTGGGTATTTTCGGCGGCGAAACAACTGAAAGCTCAACCGGCGAAGCCATGGAGCTGCGGCGGCATATTGATGCCGCTCACCACGCTTATATATCAGCACTCGAACTATGCAAGGCCGCTGTTTTACCGAAAAATGCCATCGGCAACGCATACCGGGAAATGGCGAAATCATTAATCGCGATGTACAGGGCCCGGACAGATGAGAACTATTTGATAGACGCCGTGGAAGCAATGCAACAATGTCTTGATTATTGCAACATCCCGATTGAACAATCCGAGGCCTTGCTTATCCTTGGCAGGTTGTTTATGATGTTGGGCGCGGCAAAATCCGACCCGAAAAACAAAAAGGAGTTCTTTCTTAATGCCCGGCGGACATATAAACAGGCGGCGGATGAATACATCCGCGATAGCGATCTGGCCGGCAGGCGTTATGCTGAAGATATGCTGCGGGAGGTCGCTGTTTTGATGTTGAAGGCAGAATCGTAAATAAGAACGTAACTTCCTGACTATAATCTTCAGGCAAGTAGCATACAGGGAATATTAATATGGTATTATTAAAATAATAACTTGTCCGCAGACACTCAGGGGAGGCGAAATGAAAAGTAACTGCTATAAAATTCTTGTTGTTGACGATAATGAGACAATAAGAACGCTACTGAGCAGCGTGCTGTCCTCTAAGGGTCATAAATGCGATACTGCATGTGACGGCGTAGAAGCGCTGGAGAAGTTCAATGCAACTCCATTTGATGCTGTAATTGCAGACATCGTCATGCCCCGTATGGATGGGCTTGAGCTGACAAGAGAACTTATTCGCATGGACCCGCATTTGCCTGTAATGCTGTTGACAGGATTTATAGACTATTATGTATATGATGATGCGGTCCAGGCTGGAGCCTGTGACTTTATTAACAAACCTTTGGTTATTGAAGAGTTCGTGATGAGATTTGATAAAATGATGCATAATCACGAAACTATATGTCAGATCAGGATCTGTCAGAAGGAGTTGGCTGAAGTAAGTCGGGAGATGATAGCCGGCATCGAGAAGGATGCCACGGAAAAGATAGAAGAACTTAACAGGCAACTATCCGATCTTAAAGGCAGACTCAGCGCGTAAGCATGTCCCGTGCTGCAAATTATCGAAGAATCAACTATTCAGACAGCCCGCATCACCGTCGGGACCGCACTGCCAGAACTCGAAAGGCGGAGTAGGTGTAGTCGCGGAGGAAACTGAACTCATGGCCCATGGTGAAAAAAAAGGCCCACGCGTACGACGGACCATCCAACTCTGACGTCCACACCCACATGTAACTAAGATTCAACTTAGGATCACCGCCACATCCTAACATATTACTAAGATTAAACTTGGGATCAGCGCCATAGAGCTGGTATTTATCATATAAGCTCTTCAGTTCCGCCCTTGTCGGCAGACGCCATCCGCCTCCGGCAAGGCTTAAATTCCGGGCATACTCCTCTGCCTGATAATGATTCATCGCCCTATTAGGGGCAGGCGCCCATTGGAGCCCGAGTTCCGAGTCATCAATAACCCCATCTTTTAAAGTGAATCTCGTATCATCGGCGGCATGGAGGACAGACACAAATGATAAGAGAACCAGGCAGGCCAAAAGCCCCCTGAGCAAGCTACTCGTCTTTACACACATATAAGGTCTCCTTTAGAAATTTAATGTGTCATCGTGTCCTTCAATTGAATCTTAGCAAAAACCACTTTCTTATACAAGTAAAAATTACTGTAATGTAAAGTCGTTCCGACATATGTAAGCCTGAATGAGATAACGGCTGTTCCAGGCCGCGGAGTCCCGGTCCGATTTTTATAAGGTCTGTCCATGTTAAGATAAACAGTGATCGTCCGATAACAATAGTAAACCCGGTCAGCAGTTTTCGACCGTCTGACAGGCCCAAAGGACCGGTGCAAAAACATTGCTTTTGGGGCCGCTTATGGTAACATGGAGGTAACCATGGGCAAGATAATTCCCTTGCGGGACATCAATCGGATAAAGGCTGCATTCGAAGTCGATTTCACCGATATGCTTAAAGATGTGGCCCAGATAAAAAAAGAGGACCCCGGGACAGAAGAGAACAACATCTTTCATCTCAACATGAGTTTCGAGGACCTCTTCAAGGCGAAAATAGGCTCATTTATCATAGACCACAGGCTGCTGAATGCGGACATGTTCCGTTGCGGCCTCTATGTGGCTCATGTTGTCGGGGAAACCCTTTCAAAAAAAATCACGAGTTATTATATGACCGATTATTTGATCAGAGGAATTGAGGAGGAGGACCCGGATGTCCTGAAAGAAGGAGCTGACCTCTGCTGTATCATCTGCATTTTCTTTGAAGAGAGACGTAATTGGAGAATGATGCGCGCGGGGGATTATGTAAAAATGGGCATCCAACTATATTCACTCTACTATTCCATGACTCAGAAATTGATAGGCTGGTGCATGAGCAAAAATTTTCAGGACATCACAGCCATAACGAGAAGGTGCGTAGAAGATATGGAGTGCATAAGATAACGCATTAACATTTTAAGGAAACAATAAAGTTGCCGTTATATCACTTTAACCGCATTACTGAGTCCCTTTTTGGCAAACTCATCATTATATTTGCTCTTCTCCTTATATCCGGAAGCGGCATATTCCTGTTCATATCAAGCCGCGCCGACAAAAAAAACCTGATGGACAACTCGGTGGCCCTTATCACATCATTTTCCGAGATGATACACCGAAGCATCAACCATGACATGCTCCGTAACAATAGGGCTGAAATTCAAAGGTCACTGCAATCCATCAGCGCCACAGAGTCGATCAATCGCGTAAGTCTGTTTGACAGAAATGGAATAATCCGTTATTCGTCCGCAAAAAAGATAATAGGAAGTCGCGCGGACAAGGCATCTGCCGCCTGCATCGGCTGCCACAGGGACCCGTCACAGCCTCTCAGGACGCTCATAAAAGAAGGACAGTGGACGATCTACACTGAGAGCAACGGGCACAGAGTTTTAAGCTTCATAGAACCGGTCTATAACGAGCCGGGTTGTTACACAGCGCCGTGCCATGTCCACGGCGAAGGCGATCGCGTCCTCGGAGTTCTGATGACGGATTTTTCTCTCTCTACAATTGACCGGCGGATAAGGGAAAAAATGATAAACACCCTGCTCCTGACGCTGCTGTTCCTCGCTGCCGGTGCTTCGGCGCTTTACCTGATATTCTGGAAATTTGTCATCAGCCCTATCAAGGTCCTTTCCAGGGGCATGGAACGAGTGACATCCGGAGACCTTTCACAGGTGGCGACTAATCCCACAAAAGACGAAATAGGCAAACTCGCTCTTACATTTAACAGCATGATAAGCGAGCTGAAAGCATCAAGGCAGAAAATGGAGACATGGACCCAAACCCTTGAGGAAGAAGTGGAGAAGAAGACAGCAGAGATAAAGAAAACCCAGGGCAGGCTCATAGAAGCGGAAAAGCTGGCTGCGCTCGGGAGGCTTACTGCAGATAT
>JBEKJD010000214.1:0-9924 GCA_050011415.1 Dissulfurispiraceae bacterium
AAGCAGACGCTGCACATCAACGAAGTGGAGTCCTGTCGTCGGTTCATCAAGAATATATAACGTATTTCCCGTAGCTTTCTTGCCAAGCTCTTTTGAGAGCCTCAGGCGCTGGGATTCTCCTCCCGAGAGTGTGGTTACCGCCTGGCCAAGTTTCAAATATCCCATCCCGATATCTTCAAGAATATCGAGACGCTGTTTAAGAGCCGGAATTGCCGAGAAAAATTCCAGCGCCTCGGAAATGGTCATTTCAAGGACATCGGCAATGTTCTTTCCTTTGTAATAAATATCAAGTGTTTCTTTATTATAACGTTCACCCTTGCACACATCACAGGTTACGTATACATCCGGCAGGAAGTGCATTTCGATTTTTTTCAGGCCATCACCCCGGCAGGTTTCACAACGGCCGCCTGCAAGATTAAAACTGAACCGTGAAGCCTTGTACCCCCTTACCCTGGAATCAGCAAGCTGGGCAAAAAGGTCACGCACAAAAGTGAATACTCCTGTATAAGTGGCCGGATTAGAGCGTGGAGTCCTGCCCAGCGGCGACTGGTCAACACATATCACTTTATCGATTTTTCCCAATCCTTCAATACACCCGTGTTTACCCGGGATGACTTTGCTTTTATACAGATGTTTGGCTAACGATTTGTATAAGACTTCAAAAATCAGGGTGCTTTTGCCGGAACCCGACACACCTGTGACGCAAACAAAAGTGCCGAGCGGAATGGAAACATCTAAATCTTTGAGGTTGAATTCAGACGCGCCTTCAATAGTCAGAAAATCTTTCGGCACGCGGCGTTTAGCGGGAACAGGAATGCTGAGTTTTTTGCTCAAATATTTCCCGGTGATAGACGTTTCGCTATTCTGGATTTCTTCCGGAGTGCCGGCGGCAATTACCCAGCCGCCATTTTTACCGGCTCCGGGCCCCATATCAATGATGTAATCGGCCCAGCGGATAGTTTCCTCATCGTGCTCGACAATTATCACTGTATTGCCGCTATCGCGTATGGCGGAGAGGTTCCCTAACAGTTTGCCGCAGTCTTTCGGATGGAGTCCGATGCTGGGTTCGTCAAGCACGTACAGAACACCGGTCAAGGATGAGCCTAATTGTGTCGCCAGCCTTATCCTCTGCGCCTCTCCCCCGGAGAGTGTGAGTGAAGGCCTGTCCAGCGTCAAATAGCCGAGTCCCACTTTATCAAGGAAGGAAAGGCGGTCGCTGACCTCTTTTAATACCCTTTTTGAGATAAGCAGTTCTCTTTCGGACAGAGGGAGACTGTCTACATATATCCTGGCCTCTGCAACCGACATTGCCGAAAATTCGCCTATATTGATACTGTTTATTTTCACGTTGAGTGATTCTTTTCTGAGCCGCATACCGCCGCAAACCTTGCAGGGGTTTAAGTGGGTCAGTTCCATTTCGTAAATATCATCCTGGTACTGGGCATCGATGATGCCTTCAAACCCCATGCCGTTACATTTGGGACAGGCGCCATATTTGCTGTTGAAAGAAAACATTCGCGGTTCTATTTCAGGATAGCTTATGCCGCAGTTAGGGCATGCAAGCGTTTTGCTGAAGGGGATGTCCCTGTTTTCGTCAATCAGATTTATTATAACGGTATCGGCATATTTAAGAGAGGTATCTATAGCATGCCTGATTTGCCTTTCTATGCCCGGTTTTATGATAAAACGGTCGATCACAATCTCAATGGTATGCCGCTGCTGCTTTTTAAGCGTGATGTCCTGGGTAAGGTCCATCATCATCCCGTCGATCCTGGCCCGCACAAAGCCGTCTGCTCTCATCTGATGGAGCTCTTTTTTATATTCTCCTTGTCTTCCCCTTCCCCGGGGGGCAAATACCTGAATTCTCGTGCCTTCCGGCAGCGAAGATACAGGCGTTATGATATTGGCGATGTCCTGAGTTGCAATAACAGCGCCGCACTGGTAACAATAAGGGATGCCTATGCGGGTATATAATACTCTCATGTAGTCATAGGTCTCCGTGATGGTCCCCACCGTAGACCGAGGGCTTTTGGTCACTGTTTTCTGGTCGATGGCAATGGAAGGGGAGAGTCCGTCAATATAATCCAGCTCCGGTTTTTGCATCTGTTCAAGGAACTGCCTGGCATAGGCTGAGAGGCTCTCTACATAACGCCTTTGCCCTTCAGCATAAATTGTGTCCATGGCGAGGGATGATTTCCCTGAACCCGATGGTCCAGTAATAACAGTTATTTTGTCCCTCGGGATCGCGATATCGATATTCTTCAGGTTGTGCTCACGCGCGCCTCTTATATTAATATATTTCTGAAAGCCTTTATTTTGCATTTGTCCCTTACTATAACCCCTTTTAATGTTCTGTTTCCAGTGATTTTAAAACAGCCGCGACCTTCCCTAATGGGGCCTTTGTCTCGATTCTTACAGGCGTTTTATTGTCATCATCTGTGAGCCAGATCACTATATCGCCGTTGCTCTGGAACAGTCCTTCGGTCGTAATGACCGGTTTAACTTTCAGCGTGTCTACTTCTTTGTTTTCAGATAGCTTCAGCCGCTCTTTAGCTAATATATTGACTTCTGCCCTGAAAAATTTATTGCTGTCAAAAACATCTATATAGATGTTTTTCCCCACTTTAAAAAGCTGTGTTCTTACGTAATAAAATCCGGAGATCAAATCCCACAACTCTGCACTGGTGATAGGATGATCATCCCTGGTACCCTTTATGTAATCAAAAAAAGTGACCTGCTTCCTGACCGGATCGAAAACGGTTTCCTTGTCACTCCTGTATTTGCCTTCATGCTGTTTAATCCTGAAATTCACCGGCATTCCATCGACAACTGTGCTCTCCGCATAATCATCCACCTTGTAAAACGCGGAAATTAAAGGCGCTGAGTGAACCCGCATTTTTATCGTAACTTTGCCTTTCGTGCCGGCCGCCTCCAACTCCGCTCTTCCTACATATATATTGAGCCAATACAGATTGTAAAAAAGTTTTTCCCGTGTTTTTTTCAGGACCGGCGTCCTGATTTGATCCGGTACTGCCGCCGATACTGTTACCGGCGCCGGCGCATCCACGGCAGGTCTGCTTTCAGCCTTGTTATCAGCAGCAGCGATTTCCGCTGCATGAGAATCAGCAGATACCGATGCTGCGGACCCGGAAAAGGCTACAACCTCTTTGGGAAGCGATGCGTCCTCTGCCAGAGCACCGGTTTTCATAAATTCCGGCAATTCCGGAGACGCAGATCCGTTTTGCCGGATAACGGAACTGCTGGTTTCCGCAGGTCGTTTATAGTGCGCGGAGATGGTTTTGGGTACTTTCACATGTTTGGGTACTTTCACATTAACAGGTCTCGATGTATATTCCGAAATAAGGAGTGTGTTAATGGGCGTGTCTTTAAAATCGTGAATAAAATCAACAGCTCCAAGCCAGGAAACTCCTGCAATCAAAATTCCGTGCAGGATCATGGACAGGATCAAGGGGACGATAAGAGGGGTGATAATTTTCTTCAGTAAGGCCATCTGATTATTTTATATGATAAAAGAGTTTTTTGTGCGATAAAGACCGTAACATGTCACATACTGTAACAGAGAAGTAACTTATTTTTAACAATTGAAATGGTAAAATATTTGCCGTGCATGATGATGTCGTGCAAAGCTATAAAGGCAGATTACGGAGTCGCATGGGAAAGAAAGGCTTGCAGGCCTTCTCCAATATGCTGCAATGAGGGTGATTAATAAATGCTGAATTCGAAAAATAATGTTTATGATTCCGCCTATACCGTCTCTGTCGCAGAGTACGAAGAGAACGCCTTACAACATATAAGTACGCTGGCGGATATTGCCTGGCAAAGAGTATTGTTGCATGTCGGCAATACAGGGCAGGAAGTTGTAGAAGCATTTGAGCGCGATAAGAATCTGATCGGTGTCATAATCATCGGCCAGGCTGATGATCAACTGCTGGGCATGATCTCCCGCAAGCGCTTTATGGAGTTGTATAGCAAGCCGTTTCGCAAGGAGTTATACACCAAGAAACCGCTGACACTTTTAATTGAAAACGATTTTGATGACCCCCTTTGCCTTAACGAGGCCGACAAGGTCGACAATGCCGTCCGGACAGCATTGGCGCGAACAACGGATTTGATATATGAACCCATAGTGGTCCGCGACGAGCAGGGATTCTTTAAGCTGATTGACACCCATGTGCTGTTATTGGAATTGGCCAGGGCACATGAAAGACAGTCGATGGAATTGCATGAATCCTTGTCCAGGGTCCGGCAACTAAATGCCCAACTGGAAGAATCCCAGGAGCGCATAATGGAAAGCCTGGACTACGCCAAAGTAATACAGGAATCAATTCTGCCCCGGAATGAGCTGTTTGACCGGCTGTTCAGCGAGTGGTTTGTCCTCTATCATCCCCGGGATATCGTCGGCGGGGACATGTACTGGCTGAGGGAGATCAAGGAGCTTGTGCTCCTGGCTGGGAGCATTTATGACCATGACCGTCAACTCGGTCTTGAATCACATTGTCGACAGGATCTGCCACGATGATCCTTCTTACATACTGGCCGAGATGCATCGGATCCTGCAGGAAACATTGCGTCTGCGCTGCGAACAGGACAGCATAGTTGATGCAGGACTCGATATTGCCCTCTGCTGCATTGATACTCGGCAGCAGACATTGACATATTCCGGTGCAGGCCTTTCATTGTTTCTTTTTGAAGATGATAACGTGTCCGAGATAAAAGGCGGTCGTTCCGGTATAGGTTACAGAGGCAGGCTTGATCATCGCTATCTGAATCACACCAGGACTACAAGACCCGGAGTCGTCATCTATGCTGCCACGGACGGTTTCCTGGATGAAAACGGAGGAACAAACGGTTTCGGGTTTGGAAGAAAACGATTCGGGCATATGGTGGCACAGCATGCACAACGTCCTCTCGAAAGTCAGAGAAAACATTTTGAACAGACTCTTGCCGAGTGGCGCGGGGAAAGAGATCAGAGAGACGATATTACATTAGTCGGCTTCCGGCTCTGATCTGAGCGACAACAAAGGAGATAACGTGGATTTGTTCGCCTTAAGGGAGGAACTTGATAAGTCAGGCGTCATAATAAGCTTTAACGGTCCTCTGTGTCATGGCCTGATCGAAGAGATCGGCAAAGCCTTGCGCAATCATCTTGCCGCAAAAAATATTGCTCATGAGTCGATCATAGACGTGTTTGCCGTGTTTATCGAACTGACCCAGAACGTCGGCAACTACTTTGTCCAACGCGGAATCAGCGGGCCGGAGGCTGCCTCATCCATTATAACCATCGGAAAGAGCAGCGAGTGTTACGAGGTGTCTTCAGGGAACATTATGCTGAACGCGGATGTGGAAGCGCTGTGTGCTCGCATAGACACGGTGAATGCGATGACCCGCGACGAATTGAAGAGCCAATATCGTATACATATGCGCCGCGATGTGGCTCATGATGCATTAGGGGCAGGACTCGGCCTGCTCGATATAGCCAAACGATCTTCAAAAAAAATGACTTATGCCGTGATGGACATTGATGCCTACAATAAATTCTTTACCCTGACGGCGCACATTTGATACAGAGGTCTTTATGATATCTCTCGACATAAAAGCTACCAACTCATCACCGGCCGTAAGTTTCGAACCGGACAAGAAGATCCTCCGAATCAGCGGAGAGTCATATCCGGAAAATTCTTTCGACTTCTATGCTCCCATTATATCTTGGATTAAAGCAGTCCTGCAGGAGCTGCCCGAATTCTCTCTCGACATCAACATAACCTACATGAACAGCAGCAGCACCAAATGTACCCTTGACATCCTCGATATTATGGAAGAAGCCAACGTCCGGGGAGTCAAAGTCGGTATCATATGGCGCTATGACCGGGAGAATCCGCGGTCTTACGAGATGGCCGAGGATTTCCGCGAAGAAGTGTCCTTCCCCTTTGAAATTGAAGAATTGGATGCGTGAGATACTCCAGTAACATAAAAGATAGATTTCCCGCGCAGGATGCGGTCATGAACAGGACCGATAAAATTCTGGCCGCCTCCGACGCTTCGGCAATAGACGTTGTCGAATATAAGAAGCTGGCTGAGAGTTACGGCAAGCTTTATTACAAGCTGCACAAAACTCTGGTAATCAGTGACTCTTATGAACAGCAGAACAGGCGACTCACTACCGAACTCGAGAAATCTCTTGATGACTTTCGGGCGCTGCAGGATCTGGTGCTGACCGTATGCATGGTCTGCCACAAAATTCATACTGCCGATGACAACTGGATCCGGCTTGAGACATTTTTTGGCGAACATGCCGGCATTAAGTTCAGTCACGGTATCTGCGATGACTGCGTTAAGCAGACCTACGGCAAGCTTGGAGAACAGATTTTGGCCGGCCGGAAACCGCGCAGCCCGCACATATCAAAAAAACCTAAGACGGATGAATCGGTAAAAGAGATGAATTGCGTGGTTGAAAAGGCTGTCGGCAGCAACAATCCTCTGGCTTCCGACATAGATAAGATCGTGGACCGCTATACTAAACTTCTAAGGCGCTTTTACAAAATAGTTTCTCTCAGTGACTCTTACCAGTTGTATCTGCGTGAATTCAATCTTCGCCTTCAGCTGATGGCGAAGACTGATCCGTTGACCGGGATCACCAATCGCGGCTATTTTATGGACCTTTTGAATACTGAATTACGTCGCTCCATCCGTTATAACCGAACTTTCAGCGTTCTGATTCTGGACCTGGACGATTTCAAGTCGATAAATGACACATACGGACATGCCGCCGGCGATGAAGTGCTTCGCTCTGCGACCAGGATTCTCCAGAATTCGGAGTTGCGAAAAGGTGACTTTTTAGGAAGGATCGGCGGCGAGGAGTTCGGCGTTGTATTGCCCGAAACCGATCTTCCGGGCGCCTCAGACGTTGCTGAAAGATTGCGTATAAATCTCGAAAAAACGGCGGTTGTTCTCAAGAAGAAAGAGTTATACATCACAGCAAGCATCGGGGTCAGCGAGTACAAGGCAGGTGATACCGAGGACACCCTTTTACAGCGCGCAGACCATGCCATGTACCGTGCAAAGAAGAGCGGACGGAACAAAGTCTGTCTTGGCGAAGCAAACACTGAGGCGTGATCAATCGCCTCATCCGCAAACTGAAAAGCCCCCCGATAACTCGGGGGGCTTGAGGAAGCGTATCAAATCGGAGTTTAGAACAATCCGCTTACCTTTCCGGTATTGACATCGACATCAACCCTTCTGAAGGCCGGATTGGAACTCGTTCCAGGCATCAGGCTGATCGTCCCTGCGCACGGGCACAGGAACTTGGCTCCGGAGTATATCAGGACATCTCTGATAGGCAGAGTCCAGCCCTTGGGCACTCCCTTGACAGCAGGGTCGTGGGTGAGACTCAGGTGGGTTTTGACCATCATGGTCGCGAAGTCAGCGTACTTTGGGTCCTCTTCCAGCATCTTGGCCTTGGCTTCAGCTTCGGGCAGCCAGGAGACGCCATCGGCTCCGTAAACTTCCTTTGCGATAAGCGCCACCCGATCACGCAATTTCATTTCAAGAGGATAAAGGAATTTAAAATCGTTCTTGTCGTTGCAAGCGTCGATAACCGCATCAGCCAGTTCAAGAGCGCCATCGCCGCCTTTAAGCCAGTGCTGTGATTCCGCGCAGCGTGCTCCGGCAGCCTCGGCAGCTTTCTTGATGGCAGCCACTTCAGCATTAGTGTCGGTATGAAAACGGTTGACGCAAACAACCGGGTTAATGCCGGACTTGCGTATAACATTGATCATGTGCACCATATTTGCGCAGCCTTTTTCGACAAGCGCCACATTTTCTTTTGTGTATTCTTCAGGAATAGCTTTGCCGGCCACCACTTTAGGACCGCCGCCGTGCATCTTCAGGGCGCGCACAGTAGTAGTGAGCACGGACACGTGCGGCTTCAGGCCGCTGAAACGGCATTTGACATTCCAGAATTTCTCGAAGCCGATGTCTGCAGCAAAACCGGATTCTGTAACATGGTAATCAAAAAGCTTCAGGCCCATGCGGTCGGCGATTATGGAGGACTGGCCTACAGCTATGTTTGCAAAAGGGCCAGCATGTACGAAACAGGGATTGTATTCAGCCGTGCACATTAAAGTGGGATTTATTGTATTGCGCATGAAAGCAGTCATGGCGTTGCCGACTTCGAGGTCCCCGGTAGTAACAGGCTTTCCGCTCTTGTCAAAGGCAACTGTAATATTGTTCAGCCGTTTTTTCAGGTCTGCGAGGTCATTAGCTATAGACAGTATAGCCATGCACTCTGATCCAACTGCTATCCCAAATTTGGATTGCATCATAAAACCGTCTGTGCGTCCGCCGAGACCGATGATGATATTACGCAGGCTCTGGGCGCAGAAGTCCAGGACCCAGCCCATTTCCACCCGGGTCGGGTCTATATCGAGCCTCCTCATCTTGGTAAGCCGCGCAAGCTGTTCATCGTTATAGTTGCGCTCATGCTGCATCCTGGCAGTCGCAGCAACCATGGCAAGATTATGAGCGTTCATAATATCGTTGATATCGCCTGTAAGTCCCAGAGAGAATTCGGTCATAGGGATCAGCAGGGAATTGCCGCCGCCGGCAGCAGTACCTTTAACGTTCATGGTAGGCCCACCTGAAGGCTGGCGCAAAGCCCCGCCCACATTAACACCCCTCTTGCCCAGACCTTCCATCAAACCGCAGGAAGTGGTACTTTTGCCTTCGCCGAGAGGGGTAGGGGTTATAGCCGTCACCTCGATGTACTTGCCGTCAGGCCTGCCTTTAAGGCGATTTATGACCTTGAGAAAGTCCACCTTGGCCAGCCTGCCCATAGGCAGCATTTCGTCTTTCTGGAGTCCGAGACGTTCGCACCACTGATCAGTGGTTGGCATGTTCTTTTCGGCTTCCTCGGAAATCTGCCAGTCAGCCAACTTCGTTGCATCATAAGACATAAAAACCCTCCTTTAAAATGAAATGTAGAATTATTTTCCACGATATAATCGGGACATTATAACAATAATCTTTTTTTATCGCAATATTTAAAAATATTATCAGCTTATTTAAAAAACATATTATACATATCAACCTTCATATAGGCCCCACGTCCTTATTAATGAAGGCAAACTCTATGTTACAATTATTCCTTATGAGAAGTCGGCGGACTTTTTTGGAGTCGGAATGAAGGATGATATGAGCGGTCAATGGAGCAAGACCGCATTTGAGCTGATAACCGGAGGATTTTCCGGCAAATCAATAGTTTTTGAGTTGACAGCTCTGGTTGACGAGGTGTTGTCAGGCGCATTCAGAACAGCAACAATCCATGATGCGCCGGATGCACTGTCACTTGTTGCTATCGGCGGTTACGGCCGGAGTGAGATCGTGCCGTATTCCGACATTGATATAATGCTGCTGTCCAAGGGAAGGGACAAAAAGACAACTGAATCGGCCCAGGCAGTGTTTTACAAATTGTGGGATATGGGGCTGGACATAAGCCATTGCTTCAGGACCCTTGATGAATGCGTTGTTGATGCTGTTAGCGACCTGAAAACACGCACAGCTATTATTGATTCAAGATACCTGGCTGGAAGCAAGACACTTTACAATGAGTTCCTGAGAGACATCTATCCGAAGATATTATTTAAAAAGAAACAGGATTTTGTGGGAAGCCTGCTGGGCGAAGTCAAAATGCGGCATAAGACATACGAGGATTCAGTTTACCTTCTGGAACCCAATGTCAAAGACGGCATAGGCGGATTGCGGGACATACACATGCTCACATGGCTTTCAAAAGTCGTTCTGAAAATAAATGACATCTCCGGTCTGGCCGCACTTTTGCCAAAAAACGATTATCTGCATCTTATGAAGTCTTTCGACTTTCTTTTAAGGGTGCGCTTAAGCCTCCAT
>JBEKJD010000215.1:0-5417 GCA_050011415.1 Dissulfurispiraceae bacterium
CTACGATATCGAACAGCTTCTTGATTCCGAACTGGAAATGCGCCATGAATGCAGCGTGGTGCCTTCAAGAAGCGTCGGCAGCGTAGCCGACTCTTTGCCGGGATTGGGCATAGTTGCCGCGGTCCTCGGCGTTATCGTGACCATGGGAAAGATGAATGAAACGCCTGATGTAATCGGCCGCAGCATTGCGGTGGCTCTCATAGGCACTTTGCTGGGAGTTCTGTTGAGCTACGGCTTTATCGGGCCTCTGTCCCGGCATCTTGAGCACATAGCCGATGATGAAAGGGAATTCCTGAACATGGTCAAAATATCGATTACTTCCTTTGTGTCAGAACTGCCGCCGCAAGTTGCAATCGAATTCGGCAGGCGGGTCATACCCGAAGACCTGCGTCCGACCTTTGAAGAATTGGAACTCGCCTTCGATGCGGTCAAAAAATCAGCAACTTATTAAGATCGTCAAGAGATCACGCAGGATATTCATCCATCGTGAGGGCGGTGTATGGAAAATCGCCTATGCGGATTTCATAACTTCGATGATGATCTTTTTCCTGAGCCTGTGGTTGATGTCGATGGCGAGCAACACCGGCAGAAACGTATTTTCGGAATATTTCAGAAAAGGGTCGCCCATGGAGGGGAGCGGGGACTCATTAATCAAACTGCAGTTCCTTTTCGAGCGTGAAATGAAGCAGCGCAAAGACGCAATCAAAAAAACCATTGAAGAAAATACCACGTCGCTGCCGGACAACCTGGCGGTGGAAGTTCTTGATAATGGCGTGAGGATCCAGATAATGGACAGCAAGAAAGAAAGCCTCTTTGAGCCGGGCAGCGCAAAGCTGACTGCAACGGCAACAGCGCTGTTCAAAACGGTTGCCGATTCTATCCGGAAGCTGCCGAACAAAATCATTATTGAAGGACACACCGATTCCGTTCCCTTCGGTAAAGGTGAAATAAGCAACTGGGAGCTTTCCACAATGCGGGCCTCGGCAGCACGGATAGAGCTTGAGAAGAACAATATTCCGGCCTTCAGGATCGACAGGATCGTGGGCTATGGCTATACCCGGCCTCTTATCAAAGACAATCCGGCTGACCTGCGTAACCGCAGGATATGCATATTCGTTGAGTTTGAACAAATGAAAATGTAATGGCAATAATATGGCAGCCCGTTGCCATATTATTTGAGCTTTTTCCTGAGGGTCAAACGGTTTATACCGAGAATGCGGGCGGCCTCCGATTGATTTTCCCGCGTGCGTGACATAATATAATCAAAAATCGGTTTGTCCACCTCACTGTGGATCTTTTCATATATGTTCCTGTCCTTTTGTTCAATAGCCTGCTTTAAAATCGGCAAAATCACTGAACCGAGTGTTTCAGCAGAAGGGTCCTTTTTTTGTGATGCGTGCCTGCTGTCTCCAAGTTCTTTGATCTCCTGCGCAGTAAGAAAATATGTCTTGCTCAGGGCGATGGCGGAACGTATGGTATTTTCAAGCTCCCTGATATTCCCGGGCCATTCATAGGCGCTCATTTTCTTCAGAAACGCCTTTGTGATCCCCTTAATAGGCCTTGGCCCCGTATGCCGGTAACGGTCAATAAAAAAGTTGACCAGAGCTGGAATATCTTCCCTGCGTTCACGCAGCGGCGGGATATGTATTCTTGCCACACGAAGCCGGTGGAGCAGGTCCTCTCTAAATGCGCCTTCTCTGACCATTGCAGAAAGGTCCCTGTTGGTTGCCGAAATTACGCGCACATTCACCTGCTCTTCCCTTATACCCCCTATCGGATAAAATGTCTGCGTCTGCAGAAAGCGGAGCAATTTCCCCTGCAAAGGAAGCGGCAACTCCGCAATCTCGTCAAAAAATACCGTGCCTTCATCAGCGATCTTCAGCATGCCCGCTTTTGCCGCAAGGGCGCCGGTAAAAGCACCTTTTTCAAAACCGAAAAGCTCGGATTCCAGGAGAGTGTCCGGAACAGCAGCACAGTTAACGACAACGAAAGGTTTCCCGAAGCGTGAGGAAAGCTGGGCAATTGATTCAGCAATAAGTTCCTTTCCCGTCCCCGTTTCTCCGGTAATCAGGACCGCGACCTCTGCCTGGGACAACCGGGCCAGTTTTTTACAAACTTCCATAATGACCGGCGAGCTTCCCACTATCGCACAGGTCGGCGCAGGGGGCAATTTGCTGATCGGAATGGGCTGCTTAAGCTCTTCCCCGAGATCATGGAGGTCTTGCAGCAATTTCAGAACTGTTTCCTGATGCAGTGGACGGTGGATTATTTCATATACGCCGAAGGTCACCGCCTCCATCACCGGCTCTGTAAGCTTTTGCTTTGTGATGGCAATAACAATGTTGTCCTGGCTTAACTCTTTAATAAGTCCTGCCCTCATCGTATCGATATCAAAGAAGATAAATGCGTTGTGGAACCCCGACTTGCGTGAGACTATGGCGCAATCCTTCGGAAGCATACCCGAAAGTTCTTCCCTCAGTGCCGCATCCCCGGTAACCAAAACTACTTCAACAGCCTTTTTCATGTATAAATAATATACACTATGATTAACATATAATCAATCACAACTTTCAGAACTTTATATGTTTCTTTTAATTTCAGCATGTTGCGTCTGGCATTACTATTGCTTTATATGGAATAAAGCCCCTTATGAGGGTACGTAGACTTAATCTGTCATGCCCGAAGTTCTTAATCGGGCATCCAGTGTATTCAGCATTCTGGATTCCCGCCTTCGCCAACAGTAGGTGCTCTTAAGCACGGGAATGACGAACAACAGGGAGGTAAAAGCACATGGAAACACTCAGTATATGCGGGCTTTGCCTGGAACGACTGAAGTACCAGATTAGAAATGCAAAAAAAAGAACAGTAAACAGCGGCGGGCAAACCCGTCCCGGGAAAATTTTATTGGAGAGTTATAATACAGGCGACCCGGATGAAATAGTGGACATCCTTGAAATTTATCATGTCAAAGACCGGACTCTTGATGGAGTGCAGGAGACATTGGATGAACTGGCTTATTCAGCATCGGTGCTTACCCGGGAAGCATTGCATTTCGGTTTAAATGAGGAAGGACATTTCGGGTTATTCCTTTCCCTTAACACAACGAATTAGTGGAAGCAAAGAGACCGGTGCTCAGATATCTGTCGCCTCTGTCAGGGAATATCACAACCACCTTTTTCCCCTTGCCAAGTCGCATAGCGACCTTGATCGCAGCCCACATGGCTGCTCCGGATGACGTGCCGGCAAGTATCCCCTCTTTCAGGGCCAGCTCTCTCGTGGTTTCCTCTGCATCTCTGTCAGTGACAGGGATGACCTCATTGTATATTTTTGTATTCAGAATACCTGTTAAGAATCCGGCGCCGATACCTGCAATTCCATGCGTCCCGGGCTCACCGCCTGAAAGAACAGGTGAACCGGCAGGCTCAACAGCGACAATCAGTATATCAGCTCTTTTTTCTCTGAATACTTCCCCGACGCCTGTTATAGTACCGCCTGTTCCGACTCCGGCAACAAAGGCATCCGGCGCCCCGCCCATATCCTGCATTATCTCGACTGCGGTTGTTTTCCTGTGCGCGTCGGGGTTAGCGCTGTTTTCAAACTGCAGGGGCATAAAAAAGCCGGGGTTGTCTTTGAGTATCCTTTCCGCCTTGTCCCATGCGCCTATCATGCCTTCCGTGCCGGGCGTTAAAACAAGTTCAGCGCCGTACGCCTGGAGCAGCAGCCTCCTTTCGACCGACATGGTTTCCGGCATAGTGAGCATAAGACGGTATCCCTTCACAGCAGCAACCAGCGCAAGGCCGATACCGGTATTGCCGCTTGTAGGCTCAATTATGGTCCCGCCGGGTTTCAAAGTCCCTTCTCTTTCAGCAGCCTCGATCATTGAGAGCGCAACCCTGTCTTTGACGGAACCTCCGGGATTGAGCCCCTCCAGCTTGGCCCAAATTTCAGCGCTGTCGTCTGCAACCAGCCGCATAATTCTTATAAGCGGCGTATGTCCGATATGTTTTAAAATATTATTATGTGCCATTTTTTCTGCCCGTGAAAGTCGTGGCTTCAGTATACCATGAACCAGCGAGCTTGCACTGATACCGCTTAGCAGGTAATATAATGATGAATGAGCACCCTGCAAAATAAAAAACGGAGGTTCTTATGCCCAGGATTTTTGATGACATAACAAAAACAACCGGGAACACCCCCCTGGTAAGGCTAAACAGCGTTGCATCCGGCTTGCACGCAACCATAACTGCAAAGCTTGAATTTTTTAACCCCCTTTCAAGCGTTAAAGACCGCATCGGCGTTGCCATGATCGAAGACGCTGAACGAAAAGGACTGCTGAAAAAGGGTTCAGTCATTATTGAGCCGACAAGCGGGAACACCGGTATTGCGCTTGCATTTGTCTGCGCCGCAAAGGGATACAAATTAATACTCACAATGCCTGATACCATGAGCATGGAAAGAAGACAATTGCTCCAGGTCTTCGGCGCGGAGCTGCACCTCACTCCCGGCGCGGAGGGTATGAAAGGCGCAGTCAGAAAGGCAGAAGAACTACTGGCCGGCACACCGGGTGCATTCATGCCTCAGCAGTTTAATAACCCTGCCAATCCTGAAGTACACCGGCTGACAACGGCTGAAGAAATATGGAATGACACTGACGGCGCCGTCGATATCCTGGTAGCCGGTGTCGGTACAGGGGGAACGTTGACCGGTGTTTCCGAAGTCCTCAAGAAAAGGAAGAAAGAGTTCAGGGCAGTGGCGGTAGAACCGGAAACATCCCCTGTCCTGTCAGGAGGTCCGGCGGGACCGCACAAAATACAGGGGATAGGCGCCGGTTTTGTCCCTCAAGTGCTGAATACAGGTATTATAGACGAGATAATAAAAGTTTCACACGAGGATGCCGGGACCTGCGCGCGGAGACTTGCGAAAGAAGAAGGGATCCTTGCCGGCATCTCCAGCGGCGCAGCATTATGGGCCGCGCTGCAGCTTGCGGCAAGGAGTGAAAATAAAGGCAAACTTATTGTCGTCATACTTCCGGACTCCGGCGAACGTTATCTTTCGACATGGCTGTTTAAAGAAGAATAGGCAATGGGCTGTCGCACGACTTTTTTAAGACGGTGACTTGCAGTTCCCCATTTTTCTTATTATACCTCTATCCTGAACTCCGCCCCTTCCTCCCAGTTTTTAGCCGTAAGCTGCCCTCCCATGTTTCTCTCTATCATGGTTTTAGATATGTACAATCCAATCCCTGTCCCAGTACCTTCGTCTTTCGTGGTGAAATAAGGATCAAATATCTTGTTGATTATACCATCCGGTATGCCGCCCCCGGTATCCCGGACGTCCACTATTACTTTGCCAGCCTTTTCCGATATCCGAATAGTTATTTGGGCCCGGCAATCCTCTTTTGCTTTACGCTCTAAAAT